>NZ_JYDG01000049.1:0-95284 GCF_003263545.1 Rahnella sp. AN3-3W3 | reverse complement strand
AACTGGCCCTAAGGTCAAGGTCGTGGGCTCGCCGCCCACACTGGCCCAAAGGGTTTTAAACGAAACCCTTAGGAATCCTGCGTTTTCTTAACTGCACGCTCCGCTCGCTGGCTATGTTTCAGGTATCACCGCGACAGGCTGGAAATCTTGCCGCTTTGCGGTTCCTTCACTCGGTCCTGGAGCCTCCGGTCTCCAGGCCGCTCCGTTCAGCAAGATTTCTGAATCGCCCGTGGCTTTTAAAAAAATAGAAAAAGTGAGGTGGTGAAATATAAGCCTGAAGCCGGTTTCAAAATGCCGCCGGACGAGAGGTGGAAAACCACGCGTCTTTTTGCGCGGGTTGTAACCCGACGGGGAGTCATCGCGAAGAAACGGGTATTGCTTAGGGGAGTGATATGACCGGGGCAGTCATAGCAGACGTCCCCGGGAATGACCGCATCAGCGCAAACTTCTTCCGTACACCAGCGATTCCGCGCTAATCTCAGATATCGATTTCGCGCCGGTTAATGTCATCGCCACGCGCATTTCTTTCTCGATCAGGTTCAGCAGATTAATCACGCCCGCCTCGCCCGCCGCCGCCAGAGCGTACACAAACGCCCTGCCCAGTAATACGCTGTCTGCGCCAAGGGCAATCATGCGCACTACGTCCAGACCGGTGCGGATGCCGGAATCGGCAAGAATAGTGATGTCGCCTTTTACCGCGTCGGCGATGGCTGGCAGTGCGTGTGCGGTAGAAAGCACGCCGTCGAGCTGGCGGCCGCCGTGGTTAGACACCACAATGCCGTCTGCACCAAATTTCACCGCATCTTTCGCGTCTTCCGGATCCAGAATGCCTTTGATAATCATCGGGCCTTTCCAGAATTCGCGGATCCACTCTAAATCTTTCCATGAAATCGACGGGTCGAAGTTTGCCCCCAGCCAGCCGATATAATCTTCCAGCGTGGTCGGTTTACCGCGATAGGCCGAGACATTCCCCAGATCGTGCGGTTTACCGTTCAGACCCACATCCCAGGCCCATTGCGGATGCATCACTGCCTGTAACATGCGGCGGGCAGCAGCATTCGGGCCGCTCATGCCGGAATGGGCATCACGATAACGAGCGCCGGGCACCGGCATATCAACGGTAAACACCAGCGTTTTGACGCCAGCGGCCTGTGCGCGTTCCAGCGCATTACGCATAAATCCACGGTCTTTGAGCACGTAAAGCTGGAACCACATCGGGCGATCGATGGCCGGTGCGACTTCTTCAATCGGGCAGACGGAGACGGTGGAAAGCGTGAACGGAATGCCTTTTTTTGCTGCGGCGCGGGCGGCCTGAACTTCGCCACGTCGCGCGTACATGCCGGTCAGCCCGACCGGTGCCAGCACCACCGGCATCGCCAGCTTTTCACCAAACAATTCGGTTTCAAGACTCAGATCCGACATGTTTTTCAGGATGCGCTGGCGCAGAGCGATATCAGCCAGATCGGCGGTGTTACGACGCAGCGTGTGCTCGTTATAAGCGCCACCGTCGATGTAATGAAACAGGAATGGCGGCAGTTTACTTTTTGCCGCAGCGCGATAGTCCGTTGATGCAGAAATGATCATGATGTTTTCTCGTTATTCATAACGCGCTCTTTTATTTGGCGCTGTAGGGGTGCAGAAAGTGTAGTTGAAAATACACAACACGAGAGAAAACAATGACAACGAAACCCTAAACTTTTACGCAGTACAGCATGGCAGGGGGGAAGACGGGAAATTTTTGAAAATGCGCGGCGATTTTATTCTCGCCGCTTTGATCATGCCCACGGGTTCATCACTTATCAGGTTTATTAAGATGCCATTGTAAAAGCCTGACGATCACCTGATAGAAAATAATAGTGATAACAGGACAAATGATTAACAGCGCCCATCCGATAAAACCTTCAACATCAGGTTCTTCAAATAGAGCGGCAGTATCATTCCAAAAAGCATATTGTTCTTGAGTCGCTGGGGATGAGGGCCGCAAAATAAGAAAAACCAGAATGTAAATCCCCACGCCGATTAAAATTCTAAATCCCGTTGCCACACGACGCCTGCCCATTCAGGATCACCTCTATCATTCCGTAACTCATTAAACCATTGGCTAATTCTGTCTGCCGGGTAGACATCAAAGCCTGACGAATAGCCATAAAATCACTGCGATGCTGAAGGGTGATACATCCTAATGAAATTCCTAGCGGACCAGGGGGATGCAGGCGAAAATTACCGCGCTCAACTCCTTCTATCCACGTTTGGTCATCTATTGAACCATCGTCCCGATAAAGGGCAAACCACTCCGCCTTGATAACTGGGGTAGGCGTAAACCACGAATAAGAATCACGAAGATCAGCCCTTACAATACCTTTCACTCCCCCTGTTACTCGTTTAACAATATGATAGCGCCCATGTGGAATAGGCCCCAGGTTCGGAATTCCAATACAACTTGCCCTATTGCGATACGCATCTCTTCCGGAATAAGCCATAAAAGTACCCACTCCAAACATCATCAATGGGCAATAATCCGCATCATTAATGACAAACTTTCCTTGTATAGCCATGAAACTACCTTTCGTAAATTCAGCTTAAGGGATGACACTACAGGGATCATACCGTAAAAACAGGCGCTTCTAACGCATAAATAGATAATAAACTTCTGAAAAGTCAGTTTGTTACGACATTCGCTAATCGCACTGATAGAAGTTTGGGCATAACGTGAAGCCTCACTTCATAAAAGGGAATTACCACAATGCCAATACCTGCTTATATGTGGCTCTATGATGATGGCGGTTCCGCAATTAAAGGTTCAGTGGATGTCGCTGGGCGTGAAGGAAGTATTGAGATCATCGGTTTCAGCCACGGTCTGAATATTCCGGTTGATAGCCGCAGTGGCAGCATTACCGGAACGAGAACTCATTCCCCAATGTTGTTTGAAAAGGAATTCGATTCTTCGAGTCCTTATTTGTATAAGGCTGTCGCCAAAGGGCAAACTTTAAAGTCCGCTGAGATCCGCTGGTATCGCATTAATGATGCCGGGCGTGAAGAGGTTTATTTTATTATGACGATAGAAGGTGTGAAAATTACTGGTGTAAATCCGGGAATGCCGAACGTAAAAATGTCAGGTGTTTCGCAGATTAATCACATGGAATCAGTGTCAATGATGTACAACAAAATCACCTGGCACTACATTGACGGCAATATAAAATACACCGATGAATGGAGCGATCGTTCATAAGAAAATGGGGGATCACTCCCCAATTTCATTTACCATTTAAAATTTACATGTGCGCAAGGGAAATTTACCTAACCCAATCCAAATTTCACCATCAGTATAATATACATAAGCATCAACATTATGCCCGTGTGCAATACGTCTGCAGCAAACTCTCCGTCAGCAACTTTGGAAACTAAACCCACGCTCCGCCTCAAAAGAGACTAAGCTCAGGGGAGACGCCCGCCCGGCGACAAATTCGATCTGCCTCCCTGCCCTCTGCCCACTATTCTCTTCGTGTGAACTCTTATCGCAGCCCAGGCAACTGCCTTTTCGGGTTCGCGTAAGGTATGTCGACGTGAAAAATGCTGTGATTAACTGGTTTAAAAGTAAAAGAGAACCACCTGTTCCGGTCATTACCCGACGTCATCGGGCCAGCGCGCTGGAAAATCCCGCGCCTATCCGCGCCGAACTCTTCTCGGCGGATCAGATGGAACGCTTTGGCGGCAAGCTGGCACTCTCGCATAAGCTTTCCGGTAAGAAACTGCCCTACTACCTGCTTAAACGTCTCGACGATAACGAAAAAGTCCTGACCCGCAGCTGTCTTATCCTCAGCAGTGGTGAGAAAGCCAGTATCACGCCCGCCGGAGAATGGCTACTCGACAACTTTTATCTGATCGAAGAACAGATCCGCGTCGTTCGCCAGCTGCTGCCGAAAAACTTCGGCAAAGGCCTGCCCTCACTGGGCGCACCGCATTTTTGCCCGCGCATTTATGACATCGCCACCGAAGTCGTCAGCCACAGCGACGGACTCTGGGACATCACCACGCTCACCCGTTTTCTCTCCACCTATCAGAGCGTGCGACAGCTGACGCTCGGCGAATTGTGGGCATTTCCGGGGATGCTGCGTCTGGCGCTGATCGAGAACCTGCGCCGCGTCAGCATTGAAGTGGCAAATGCCCAGCAGGAGCGCAATCTGGCCGATTTTTGGGTCAATAAATTGCAAGACAGCGCCGAGAACGATCCGGCCAGTCAGATCATCGTGATTGCCGACATGGCGCGCAGCAATCCACCGCGCACCAGCGCGTTTGTCGCTGAACTGGTTCGCCGCCTGCAGGGACACGGTTCAATACTGGCGCTGCCGCTGACCTGGGTGGAACAGCGTCTGAGCGAAGTCGGCCTGACACAGCGGGAAGTAATCGACAAATTTAATCAGCAACTGGCGGCCAACCAGCTTTCAGTCAGCAACAGCATTATGGGATTACGTCAGCTGACAGAAATGGACTGGGCGGATTTCGCTGAAAATCTCAGCGTGGTGGAGAAAATTCTGCATGAAGATCCCGCTGGCATTTACGCCTCCATGCACTTCGATACCCGCGATAATTACCGCCATCAGATAGAACGCCTTTCGCGCAACTCCCGCCACGACGAGGCCTTTGTCGCCAGCCGCGCGATTGCCTTAGCGCAACAGGCCAGCGGTGCTGTCCAGCAACGACATGTGGGTTATTACCTGATCGACGCAGGGCGCAAGGCGCTTGAGAAAGACCTGAATGTCAGATTCTCATGGGTGACGCGCATGCGTGGCCGCCTCAACCAGACACCGCTTCTCTCGTGGCTCGGCAGCCTGTTGCTGCTGACCACCGCTGTCACCGCTGACGCGCTCTACCGTTCCGCCCATACGCCTATGCACTGGTTATGGTGGAGTTTGTTAGTACCGGTGGTGCTGGTCGCCAGCCAGTTCGCGCTCAATCTGCTCAGCGAAATCACCACCCGCAGCCGGACGCCGCAACCGCTGCCGCGCCTCGAATATGCCGGTGGCATTCCTGCATCCGCCAGCACGCTGGTGGTGATCCCTTGTCTGCTCGGCAGCCGAAAAAATATCGAGGCGCTGATCAGCAGTCTTGAAGTTTGTTATCTCGGCAACGTGTTACCTAACCTGAATTTCGCGCTGCTCAGTGATTTTCATGACAGCGTAAATCCGCAGAATGCAGATAACGATGCCCTGCTGGCCTTTGCCGTGCAGCAAATTCAGGTGCTGAACCGCCGTTATCCCTCTGCGCAGGGTGCACTGTTTACGCTGTTGCACCGCGACAGCGAACTCAATGAGAAACAAGGCGTGTGGATGGGGTATGAGCGTAAGCGCGGCAAACTGAATGCGCTTAACCGCTGGCTGCGCGATGAAGGCGAGCCGTTCTCGCTGACCGAAGGCAGCACGCAGGCGCATCTGCGTCAGGTGAAATACGTTATCACTCTCGACAGCGATACCGTGCTGCCGCGGGCCACCGCCCATCAGCTGATCGCGGCAATGGCGCATCCGCTCAATCATCCGGTGTATGACGAAAAACGTCATCGGGTGGTGTCCGGTTACGCCATTCTCCAGCCACGGCTGGCGGAGGAAATCCCGGAAAATGGTCAGGGACGCTACGCCGCTTTATGCAGCAGCGTGCCGGGCAACGATCCTTATTCGTCGATGTCTTCCGATATCTATCAGGATTTATTCGGGGAAGGCTCTTTTGTCGGTAAAGGTATTTACGACGTCGATATGTTCATCCGCGCCACGGACAATACCTGCCCGGAAAATCTGGTGCTCAGCCACGACCTGCTGGAAGGCTGTTACGCGCGCTCGGGTATGCTCAGCGATGTGGTGCTTTACGAGCAATATCCCGATCATTATCTGGCAGACGTGGCGCGTAAAACCCGCTGGATCCGTGGCGACTGGCAGTTGCTTAACTGGCTGGGGTTTTATGTCACGCAGGAAGATGGGACGCGCTGCCGTAATCCGCTGACCACGCTTTCCCGCTGGAAACTGTTCGATAACCTGCGCCGCAGTCTGGTCGCGCCAGCCCTGCTGGTTCTGATCTTCACCACGCTGCTGGTGGTGCCGGACAAACTTTACTGGCTCGGTTTTATTACCGTGATGCTGCTGTTCCCGGCGCTGGTGGCGCTGGTGTTAGACCTGCTGAATAAAGGACCGCGACGGGCGCTGGTTCCGCATCTCAAAAGTGTGGCATCGGCCACCGTCAGCCGGATTTCCCGCGTGTTGCTTAATCTGATGACGTTGCCGCACGAAGCCGTTTATTCGGTGCAGGCGATTTTGCTGACACTGTGGCGACTCAGTGTCAGCCATCGCAAGTTACATGAGTGGGCGAGCGTCAATATCAGCGCGAAATCCCGTGCGCATTCGCCGGGATATTTCTACCGCCGCATGTGGGCTAATCCGCTGGCAGGCGTGGCGGTCATTTTGCTCGCTGCGCAGGCAAGTCCGCCGCTGCTGGGCTTTGCCGTCCCGCTCGGCCTGCTGTGGTTTATCGCGCCGCGTATTTTATGCTGGCTCAGTCAGCCCGCCCGCCGCCAGGTGCCGGATCTGGACGCACAACAACAGATTTACCTGCGTCAGGCTGCCCGTCAGACCTGGTCCTTCTTTGAAGTTTTCGTGAATGAAACAGAAAACTGGCTGCCGCCGGATAACTTCCAGGAAATCCCCCAGCCGGTGATCGCGCACCGCACCTCGCCGACCAACATCGGGTTGTCGCTGCTGGCCAATATTACCGCGTGGGATTTTGGTTATCTTACGCAGGGTGAAGTGCTGGAACGCACTATGCTGACGCTCGATACGCTGGATAAACTCGAGCATTTTCGCGGACATTTATATAACTGGTACGACACACGCACGCTCCAGCCGCTCAATCCGCGCTACATTTCCAGTGTAGACAGCGGCAATCTGGCCGGGCATTTACTGACGCTGAGCACCGGCTTACGTCTGTGGCGAAAACAACCAGCCGTCAATCTTCCGGCATGGCTCAAAGGGCTGGAAGACACGCTGAATATGGCGGAAACCCCGGCAGATGCCCCGCTGGTGGCTAAGCTTCGCGAAAGTCTGAAACAGGCTGCGGGTGAAAAAGCTGAGCAGAGTATTTTGAGCCTGCGCGAGATGCGTGCGCTGGTTGCTGCCACCGCAGAAGACTGGCTGCAACGACTGGCGCAGCAACTTGATGCCGGTCTGCAGGCGTGGTCAGATTTTTACGCAGAATTGTCGCCGGAGGCGCAAAACGCACCGCTCCCTTCGCTGCAATGGCTGGCGCAACAGGATGCCCGTACGGCACCGGCGCTTTCCCGCGCGATCGGTCTGGCACGGCAGCGTCTGGACATTATCGGCGAGCTTGAACAGCGCCTTAATGACCATGCGCGCATGGATTTCCGCTTCCTGTACGACAAGAATACCCATCTGCTGACCGTCGGATATAACTGCGACTCGCATAAACTGGACAGCGGGAAATACGATCTGCTGCCTTCTGAAATTCGTCTGACCAACTACGTCACCATTGCCACCAACCAGTTGCCGCAAAAAAGCTGGTTTGCGCTCGGACGCCTGTTCACCGTGATCGACAAACAGCCGTCGCTGATGTCGTGGAGCGGATCGATGTTTGAATACCTGATGCCGCAACTGGTGATGCCGGCCTATCCGGATACCCTGCTGGTGCAGATGTGTCAGACTGCCGTTGACCGGCAAATCGCCTGGGGTAAGGAAAACAGCGTGCCGTGGGGGATTTCTGAATCCGCTTATGCGGCATTTGACCTCAATCAGAATTATCAGTATCACGCCTTCGGTGTGCCCGGTCTGGGCCTGAAGCGCGGTCTTGGTGAAGACATGGTGGTCGCGCCTTATGCCACCATGATGGCGCTGATGATCCGCCCGCAGGAAGCCTGTCTCAATCTCAACGTATTGGAACATTGCGGTGCGCGTGGTGAATATGGCTTTTACGACGCGCTGGATTACAGCCCGTCGCGTCTGATCCGCGGCCAGATTTACATCGTGGTGCGCTCTTACATGGCTCACCATCAGGGAATGGGTTTCCTGGCGCTGGGCAATGTGCTGCTGGGCGCGCCGATGACCGCACGCTTCGCCGCCAATGCCGCGTTCCAGTCGGCACGCCTGTTGTTGCAGGAACGGGTGCCGGATGCCGTCGAGCTTTACAGCCCGCGTCGCCACTTTGAGTCTCATGACAACACGCTGCAAAAAGTGAACATTGAGTTGCGCGAATTCACCGACACCAGCAGTGCCTCGCCGGAAATTCAGCTGCTGTCTAACACCCATTACCATCTGATGGTGACGCAGGCCGGTGGCAGCGTCAGCCGCTGGAAAGACCTGACGCTGACCCGCTGGCGGGAAGATGCAACGCGCGATAACCGCGGGATTTTCTGCTATCTCAGCGATCCGGAGTCCGGCGCGGTCTACAGCAATACCTGGCAACCGCTCGGCAAACAGAAAGGCACCTATCACGCGGTGCTGAACGATTTCGGTGCGGAATTCAAACGCACACAGGGTTCGCTGACCATGCAAACCCACATCGTGGTTTCGCCGGAAGATGACGTCGAAATCCGCCGCATGACAGTTACGCATCATGGCCGCCGACCACGTGAGCTGGAAATTACCACCTATGCCGAAGTGGTACTGGCGCCAGCCGCCAATGACACCGCACATCCGGCGTTCAGCAATTTGTTTGTGCAGACCGAACTGGTGCCCGCACAGGAAGGGATTTTGTGCCACCGCCGTCCGCGTGAACCGGAAGAACAGTGTCCGTGGATGTTCCATATGATGGCGATCCACGGCTCTTTCGAACGGGAAACGTCGTTCGAAACTGACCGGTCGGCCTTTATCGGACGCGGCAATACCGCGGCCAGCCCGCAGGCCTTGCGTCAGGGCGGACCGCTCACTAACAGCGCCGGTGCGGTGCTGGATCCGGTGATGTCCATCCGCCAGCGCATTACCCTGAAACCCGGCGTGCCAGTGATTATCGATATGGTGTACGGCATTTCCGACACACGGCTGCAAAGCCTGATGTTGCTGGAAAAATACCGTGACCATCATATTGCTGATCGGGTATTCGAAATCGCCTGGTCGCACAGTCAGGTGGTGCTGCGCCAGCTGAATGCCACCGAAGACGACGCGGGATTGTATAACCGTCTGGCCGGTGCGCTGGTTTTCGCCAGTCAGGAACTGCGCGGCGATGCGCAGACCGTGGCCGCCAACCGCCGCGGGCAATCCGGTCTCTGGGGACAATCGCTTTCCGGCGATCTGCCGATCGTGCTGCTCACCCTGACCAGCGATGAGAATATCGGGCTGGTGACGCAACTTATCCGCGCGCACAACTACTGGCGTCTCAAAGGGCTGAAGGTCGATCTGGTGTTGTTATGCAATGACTCCGGCGGCTATCAGCAGGCATTGCAAAATCAGATCCTCAGCCTGGTCGCTTCCGGCGCGGGCTCCAGTCAGACCGATATTCCGGGCGGAATTTTTGTCCGCAATGGCGAACAACTGACGCAGGAAGACCGCACATTGCTGATGAGCGTGGCGCGCGTGGTGATCGACGACCGCCGCGGCTCGCTGGCCGATCAGCTCAACCTGCGTATGCAATTGCCACACGTCTCACTGCCTGCTCTGTTGCCGGTACGCACCATCACCGACAATACGCCGGTTGCCGCAGCGCCACGTGACCTGACCTGTTTCAACGGGCTGGGCGGATTCTCGCCGGACGGACGTGAATATCAGATTGTGCTCAACGAAGGTCAGAATACGCCTGCGCCGTGGTCAAACGTGCTGGCGAATGCCGGTTTCGGGACGGTGATTTCAGAAAGCGGACAGGCCTATACGTGGTTTGAAAATGCCCACGAATATCGCCTGACGCCGTGGGAAAACGATCCGGTCAGTGACAGCTCCGGTGAGGCGTTCTATCTGCGCGATGAGGAAACCGGCAGCGTCTGGTCACCGGCACCGTTACCGGTACGCGGTAACGGCGGCTATGTGACACGCCACGGTTTTGGCTACAGCGTTTTTGAGCACACCGGACACGGGATCAGCAGCGAAATGACGGTATTAGTGGCGGAACATGCGCCGGTGAAACTGATTATGCTGACGCTGACCAACCTTTCCGGGCGGCCACGCAGGCTCTCAGTGACCGGTTATGCCGAATGGGTGATGGCGGATTTACGCGCCAAATCGGCTATGCACATCGTTACCTCAGCGGCACACGTGGCTCAGGGTTGCGGCGTGCTGGCGACCAACCATTACACCAGTAACGGCTCCCCGCGCACCGCCTTCTTCGCCGTAACCGGCGCGCACTGCTCGGTGAGCGGCGATCGTCGTGAGTTCCTCGGGCGCACAGGGTCAACTGCCGCGCCCGCTGCAATGAAAAATCAGCGGCTGTCGGATAAAACCGGCGCAATGCTCGATCCGTGCGGCGCAGTTCAGTCTGCCACCACGCTTATCGACGGCGATCAGCGCACCTTTATTTTCGCCCTCGGTCTGGGGCAAAACGCCGGTGAGGCCGAAGCCTTAATCCATCAGTTCTTCCAGGAAGGCGCCGCGCAGGCTGAGCTGGACAGAATTCATCACCACTGGCATCAGGTGCTGGATAAAATTCAGATCACCACGCCGGATAAATCAGTCGATTTGCTGACTAACGGCTGGCTGATCTATCAGACCCTCGCCAGCCGGATCCTTGCCCGCAGTGGCTATTACCAGTCCGGCGGCGCGTTTGGTTTCCGCGACCAGTTACAGGATACGCTGGCGCTGACTCACGCGGCACCGGAACGGATGCGTGAGCAGATCCTGTTGTGTGCATCACGGCAATTTGTTGAAGGCGACGTTCAGCACTGGTGGCATCCGCCAACCGGCAATGGCGTGCGCACCCGCTGTTCCGATGACTATTTATGGTTGCCGCTGGCGATCAGTCATTACATCGCGGTGACCGGCGATCACGCAATTGCAGAAGAACAGGTGCCATACCTTGAGGCGCGTTTACTGGCACCGGGCGAAGAGTCGTTTTACGAACAACCGGTGGTCAGCGGAACACGCGAAAGCCTGTGGCAGCACGGTATCCGTGCGCTGAAACATGGCCTGCAAATGGGCGGGCATGGCCTCCCGCTGATGGGCGCGGGCGACTGGAACGACGGCATGAATCTGGTCGGTCTGGGCGGACGCGGGGAAAGCGTCTGGCTGGGCTTCTTCCTGTATGACGTGCTGCAACGCTACGGCGAACTGGCGGAAATCCGTCAGGACACCGCCACCGCCACCTTGTGCCGCGAAGAATCGGCGCGGCTTAAACAAAATCTCAACGATCATGCCTGGGACGGCGAATGGTATCTGCGCGGTTATTTCGACAGCGGTGAAACCTTGGGTTCACATGTCAATGCGGAGTGCCAGATAGACGCCATCGCTCAGAGCTGGTCAGTGCTTTCCGGGGCAGGCACACCGGAACGTACCGCCAGCGCCATGCAGTCGGTGGACAAATATCTGGTGGACAGTGACGCGGGGCTGATCAAACTGCTGACGCCACCTTTCGACGGCAACGGGCCGAATCCGGGTTATATTCGCGGTTATCTGCCGGGCGTACGCGAGAACGGCGGGCAATACACGCACGGGGCAATCTGGGCGGTGATGGCTTTTGCCAGACAGGGCAACACCGAACGCGCGTGGCAATTGATGTCGATGATCAACCCGGTCAATCACAGCCTGACGCCGGAGGCCGTCAGCCGTTACAAAGCCGAACCTTACGTGATTTCCGCCGATATTTACTCGGTGGATCCGCACAGCGGGCGCGGCGGGTGGAGCTGGTACACCGGTTCCGCAGGCTGGACGTATCGCCTGATCACCGAATCTTTGCTCGGCATCACCCGCCACGGCGACGCCATTTCGATCCACAGCAAACTTCCGCAGGACTGGCCGGAAATCACCGTCACTTACCAGCAGGGCAGCAGCCGTTATCTGATCACCGTCCGCCGCAGTACCGGAGAATATGGCGTCACGCTGGACGGCACTCCACTTGCCGGTGACAAGATCCCACTCAACGATGATGGCGTTGAACATCGGGTGGAGGTTGAACTGGGAGAGTAATACCGCTGCCTCTCAAAGCCCCGGATTATGGGGCTTTTCATTTTTGCACAAAAGCTAATCCAATAAACGCAATCGTCCGCCCGGCGCTGAGCTGATAACTTGATGAAAAAACCTGAGGAAAACATCATGAGTTCATTCCCTGTTGCAGTTATCACCGGCGGAACCAGTGGTATCGGGCTGGCGGTTGTTCATAATCTGGCGCGCGATCATCAGGTCTATGCGCTTGGGCGTAATAAAGAAAGTCTGGCTGCGCTGCGCCTGATTGAAAATGTCGAGGCGGTAGAGATTAATCTGCTGGACTTCGCCGCCGTTGCGCAGTTTGTGAGTGAATTACCGGCAATTGATGTGCTGGTGCATTCGGCGGCCATTTCCAAACCATTGCGTCTTGAAAATGCAACGCCAGAGGACTGGCAGCAGCAGTTTGCCATCAACGTGTTTGCGCCCGCTGAGTTTACCCGGCTGGCATTGCCTGCATTGAGAAAGCAGGAAGGTCAGGTGGTGTTTATCGGTTCAGGATCCGGTACCAAAGCTGATGGCGGAAACACGGTGTATTGTGCGTCAAAATTTGCCCTCAGCGCCCTCGCCCACTCGCTGCGGCAGGAAGAAAGCGAACACGACGTGCGTGTTTCCACCGTCGCGCCCGGCCCGACAGATACACCGATGAACCGCAAAACTCGCGAAAGTCAGGGCAACTTTGAAGCCATCGACCCGCGCGAATACAGCACGCCGAAATCAGTGGCTGCGGCAGTACGTCTGGTTATCGACGCCAGTGACGATACGCAAATTACGGATATCGCCGTCAGACCGAGGCGGGATAAGGCGAAGCGCTGAATCAGTGCTCTCTAACTAAAACCTGACATTTCCAAACTTGATACAGATCATCACAAATGCGTTTTGGGTTTGATCGAATGATAATCATTATCGTTTAATGCCGACGAATGAATGATTGTTTTTCAGGAGAAGACAAACTCAATGAGCTTAGACCTCGCGCGTTTTTACGCTGCCGCTGACGGGCTGCCGTTTCCCGACCGTTGGGCAGTCATGCCCTGGCGGCCTCAGCAGCCCGTTCCGCCGCAGGATATTCCCGCTCAGTGGCAGGCGCTGTGCCAGCGTCCGCTTCCGGCCAATAAGCGTCTGGTCTATCTGCATATCCCCTTTTGCGCGACGCACTGTAAATTTTGCGGGTTCTACCAGAACAAACTGGAAGCGGAAGCCACAGAACAGTATTGCGATTATCTGATCCGGGAGATCGAACTGGAAGCCGGTTCGCCGCTGCATCAGTCGGCGCCTGTCCACGCTGTCTATTTTGGTGGCGGCACACCGACGGCACTCAGCGCAAAACAGCTGCACCGGATCATCAGCACGCTGCGTCGCTGTTTGCCGCTGGCACCGGATTGCGAAATCACTGTCGAAGGGCGGATCCTTAATTTCGATGACGAACGCATCGACGCCTGTCTGGAGGCGGGTGCTAACCGTTTTTCTATCGGCATTCAGACGTTTGATACCCGTGTCCGCCAGCGTATGGGACGCCGCGCCAGCAGTGAAGAAGCGATACAGTTTTTGCGTAAACTCGGGGAACGTGACTGCGCTGCGGTGGTCTGCGATCTGATGTTCGGATTACCTGAACAGACACCGGAAAGCTGGCGGGAGGATTTGCAGATCGTCCGCGATTTACCACTTGATGGTGTCGATCTTTACGCCCTGAATCTGCTGCCTTCCACACCATTGGGCAAAGCGGTGGAAAATAAACGCGTGTCGCTGCCGGATGTCACTCAGCGTCGTGATTTTTACCTCGAAGGTGAAGCTTTTCTGGCACGCGATGGCTGGCATCAGATAAGTAACAGTCACTGGGCGCGCACCACGCGGGAACGCAATCTGTACAATTTGCTGATCAAAAAAGGCGCGGACTGTCTGGCTTTTGGCAGCGGTGCAGGCGGCAATCTCGGCGGGCAATCGTACATGACGGAGCGCAGTCTGGAGATGTATTACCAACAGATGGACGCCGGACAAAAACCCATCATGATGATGACCGCAGCGACGACGGGTGAGCACCGCTGGCGGCTGGATTTACAGGGCGGCATCGAGGCGGGCCGTTATGATCTTAGCCGTATCATCGAAAATCCTTTCCCGCTCGAACCCTTGTTACAGCAATGGCAACAATGCGGCCTGATGCTCAACGAAGGCCCGCGTTTTAATCTCACGCCTGCCGGGCGTTTCTGGGCCAGCAATATGTTGCAGGCCTTACAGACATTGATCCCACAACTGACTTTACGGAATACCTCCCATGCCAACGGATAAACTTCAGTCCCTGATCGACTTTTTAGCCACTCAGCCCGACGGCATCGTCGAAGATATCGCCCGTGAATACCGCATCACGCCGCTGGAAGTGATTCAGAACCTGCCGGGAAGTTATCTGTTTGCCGGAACCCATTTCGACACCGTCTGGGACAACATCACCGGCTGGGGCGACGTCACGACGCTGGTTAATAATGACGATCTGATCCTCGAATTCCATGGCGAATTGCCCTCCGGCACGCATCGTCACGGTTACTTTAACCTGCGCGGTAAAGGGGGCATGAGCGGGCATATCCGCGCGACGCACTGTCAGCACATTGCACTGGTTGAACGTCCGTTTATGGGAATGAGCACAGCAAGTGTCTGGTTTTTAAACGCTTCCGGTTATGCCATGCTCAAGGTTTTCGTCGGGCGCGACAGCCATCGTGAATTACTGACCGATCAGCTGAATGCATTTCGCGCCCTTCCCGCCCTTCTGGCTGAGAGAGAGAAATAACCTTGAACACTTTGCTGATTTTTGGCGCAGGCAGCGGCGTCGGCGCTGAACTGGTGGCGCTGACGGCGCAGGAACGTCCGGTCGTGACGCTGATCCGCAACGCCGAACAGGCGCAAACGTTGCGCGCCCTTGGCGTGACCGTGATTGACGGCGATGCGCTTGTTCCCGCCGACGTTTTGCAGGCCTGCGAGATGGCAGGAAGTGCGGCGCAGATCGTCTCTACGCTCGGCGGTAAGCTCGCCGATTACACCGCTAACCGGCTGATCATTGATACTGCAGAGCAGGCCGGGATCCGCCATATGTTGCTGGTAACTTCCATTGGTTGCGGCGACAGCTGGCCGACGCTATCCACACGCGCAAAACAGGCGTTCGGGCAGGCGGTGCGTGAGAAATCGCTGGCCGAAAGCTGGCTGCAAACCAGCACGCTGGACTGGTGCATCCTGCGTCCCGGCGGCCTGATGAATGGCGATGCGACAGGCAAAGCGCATCTGATCCAAACCGAAGCCCACGGCCGCGTGCGCCGCAGCGATGTCGCGCTGCACATTCAGCATCTGCTGGCCTCCGGCGAAGGCTGGGGTAAGATTTTCGCGTTGTGTGATTCGACGCTGGAAGGGGAAAGGTTCTGATCTCATGCCCCGGAAACGGGGCTTTTTAATCCCCCGGCATTTAATTCAATTTTTTCGAACAAAATAAGCAAATCACTCCGCTATCCCTTCCGGTCTCACGGCGCTATTCTTCTTCTCATCGAAGGCGCACGGCCTTCTCCAAACAAACATTGAGAAGGAATGACATCATGAAATCTATCAAAACTTTCGTTATCGCTGCTGCACTCACCACAGTTTCTTTCGGTAGCTTCGCGGCTGAAATCGGCACCATAACGGCCTCTGACAATACCTTAGAGGGTCTGGAATCCACTTTCGCCGCCAAAGCCGCTGCTGCCGGTGCCAGTTCTTATAAAATCATCGAAGCCGGTGGTCAGAACCGCATTCATGGTACCGCTGTGTTGTACAAATGATTTGCTGAAGTTTGTTATTCAAAACAAAAGCCGCTCCTTTTACAGAGCGGCTTTGTCGTTGAGTAGCGAAAATTAACGAGTGATATAAAACGCAATAAATTCGAAAAAGCCGAATAATGGGTGTTTTAGGTAACGTTAAATGGACTATTCTTTATTAACGAGTAATATACCACTCATAAGTAAAGGGGATCTTATGGAACAGTTAACGTTACAGGCTTTTCTCAATAATGAGTGGGTGGATATTGCTAACATCACTTTTCCCGACAGCGAACAAAACAACTATCGCCTGACTGAACTTAATTATCTTTTCGATTATGCAATTGATAACCTCGACCGGGACGATAACCGCGCCGTATCACTTAACCATCCGGTTGCCCTCTTTTTCGATGATAACGGGCAACGCGGATGGATGAAATTTCTCGATGACATCATTCCCAGCGGCTCCAGCCGCCGCTATTGGGCCAACTATCTTGACCTCGAAGGGCTGACCCCGGATGAGCAAAATTTTGTATTGCTCAAGCATGGCACCCTGTCCCCTGTCGGCAACCTGCGCATTAAAGAATCCTTGCCGGAACATAACCCCCTTGCTGAACAACTCTTTTTCACCGTCGACGACGTTATAAACCGGGCGGGAGACTTTCTGGATTATGCCCAGCAACGCGGTGCCGCTGCCGGGGGGGCGACAGGTGCGGGCGGGGAAGCACCAAAACTGCTGCTCCGTTGTAACCGGGAACAGCAAATCTGGATCGATACCTACCAGAGTGATCCCGCCAACCGGGATATTCCTTATCTGGTCAAATATCCACGCGGGGCAAGGACTGAAGTGGACTGCAATATCTTGCGGGCTGAATTCCATTTCTATCATGAACTGGAAGCGATGGGATTTGAGACAATCCCGACGCACAATATGCGGCTTGAAGAAGGACTGACTTATCCGTCACTGTGGTTGCCACGTTTTGATATTGCCTTTGAAGAAGAAGGTGTCGTCAGGCGGTTGGGGATGGAATCGGTCTATTCTCTGCTGCGCAAGGCACCCGGTGTCACGCTCTATCATGAAGAAACCCTCAGGACATTGATTAATCAAATTTCCCGCAGCCATATGGTGACAGGGCAGGGTTTTTCTTTTGATATCCCGGCGTTTGTTACCGAATGGGTCCGACGGGATCTGCTCAATATTATTTTTGGCAACAGCGATAACCATGGTCGAAATACCTCTTTTCTCAAGGATGAAGGCAGCATCCGGCTCGCGCCGATCTACGATTTCGCGCCCATGAAGGCCGATCCTGAAGGGATTGCCAGAACGACGAAATGGAAAACGCCGCTGGAAGTTGGCGGTGAATATGATTTTCCCGCTATTGCGCAAACTCTGGATGATCTCATTCCGGCACAAAACTTACTCCGGGCGCTCAATGAGACTGCTGAGCAACTGACAGGTCTGAAAGACCGGCTTGCTGCCCGGGGTATCCCGCAACAGATCCTGAACATGCCCGCAATAAGTTTCAGTTATATTCCCGAAAAATTGCGCCGCTGGGGGCTGTTATGAAAGAACCTCTGATTGCGGCCCATTCAGCGAAAAGCACCATCGCGAAAATACGTGCGAAAAAAAATGCCGCGCAGAGAACCCAAAGCGCCACGGCAGAAATCACGAACCAGGCAGAGAGGGACCGTGCTGTCAAAACACGCACCCGCCGCAGAGTCTCTCATCTGACGAAACCCGTCAGCGCCAATGAAAGGAATGAAGCCAGACTTCAGATCATGCGCGCGCTGATATCCGGGGAAGTAAGCCAGGGGGAAGCGTTAAAAGCATTGCGGATCAATGTGCTGGGGCTAAAACAAGATGCTTTCGCTAAACTGGTTTCCGTATCGCGGAAAACACTGTCAGAAGTGGAAAATGATAAAGGAAATTATACCTCCGATATTATCAACAAACTTTTCAAACCCTTTGGTCTGAAAGTCGGGCTGGTGCCGGTTTCTCAGCAGGTGCTCTCGACGCTCTTTTTCAATAAGCAATAAACAAAAGCCGCTCCTTGTACAGAGCGGCTTTGTCATATCAGCGTTTCCGCCTTTACCCTTTCGTCGCCACTTTTAGCAAAACCACGCCGGAGAAAATCAGCAGCACGGCGATCACCCGCAACGGGTTGAGGCTTTCGCCGAACATCACCACGCCGAGAATGAAGGCACCGATAGCGCCGATACCGACCCAGACGGTGTAAGACGTGCCGAGCGGCAGCGTTTTCATCGAAATCGCCAGCAAAATGACGCTGAGGATCATGAAGAAAACCGTAAGAATACTGGGAATAAGGCGGGTGAAACCGTGGGATTCTTTCATTGCGGTCGACCAGACCACTTCGAAAATACCGGCAAGAAACAGATAGAACCAGGCCATGATAGTTCCTGAAAACGCGCAAGGTCGTCCCTGCTTAGTATGGCTGAGTCTCTGGTCGTCCAGTCAGCATGAAGAGTGAAAGATTATAGTTCACTCTTTCATGCCTTTACAAAAACAAACCAGGAATTCAAACGGGCACGGAAAACTGAAAACAGGCACCGCGCTTCGGCTGTTCAATCAGCTGGATATCACTGCCGTGCAGTTGCAGAATACGGCGCACAATCATCAGCCCCAGCCCGCCTGCGCGGTGTTTATTGGTGCTGAGGATCGACGGACGCACGAAGAGGTTGTCCTTCAGTTCCGGCGCAATGCCCGGTCCGCTGTCTTTCAGCTGCACCATCACCTGACCTTCGTGCGGCCACAATTTAATTTCTATCGTGCCCCCTTCCGGCGTAAAACGGATGGCGTTATCCAGCAGGTTGGTCAGCACCCGTTCAATCATACCGAGATCGGCATTCACCAGCGGAATACCCGGTGTGATATCCGCCAGCAATTTTTGCCCGCGTGTTTCCGTTGCCAGCTCGAATTTCTGGAAAACATCCTGCACCAGCTCACTCAGCGAGAATGGCTCTTTCTGCGGTTTCACCACGCCGTATTCCAGCCGCGCCAGTTCAAATAATTCCTGCGCCAGACGGCCAACTTTTTTACTCTGCGTCAGGGCGATATTGAGATAACGCTGGCGGTCTTCGTTGCTCAGATGGTCTGATTTCACCGACAGCGTTTCCAGATAACCGTGCAGCGATGTCAGCGGCGTACGCAGATCGTGGGAAATATTGGCGATAAATTCACGCCGTTGCTGATCCTGCACCATCAGGCTTTGCCATTGCTGATCGATACGTTTTGCCAGCGCGACAAATGCCTGTTGCAGTTGCGTGACTTCATCACGTGCGGCTCCGGCTGGTGTCTCCGTTTTCGCCAGCGCCTGAATGGCGTCCATGCCGCCGGTATCAAGTTCGGCAATTTGTGCCGTGAGTTTTCGCACCGGACGCGTCACCCAGCGGAACGCCAGCGCACCGGCCAGCAAACCAAACAGCGCCACCAGCCCCATCGAGCGCAGCGCCAGAGATATCGCCGACTGATATTGCGCGTCACTGGTCAGCGCGGTGTAAGCATCGCCGAGCAGAACGATGTACACGTAACCCTGAGTTTCTCCGTTGACCAGCAACGGCGCAGCACTGAAGACCTGCGGAGTATGCGGATCCCGCGGATTATCGCCATACACCGGCATTTTCGCGCCATGCAGCAACGCGTTAACCGGCGCGAGATCAATGCGCTTTTGTTGCAATCTGCCAGCAGGAGCGGCATTGCCGACAATATTGCCGTCTTTATCCAGCAAATAAACCTCCACGCTGGGATTCACCGCCATCAGCTGATCGAACAGGGTATGCACTGCTTTCGGATCCCAGTCGCCCTGGCTGAGCAGCGGATTATTCGCCGCTATCTGCGTCGCCAGATTGGCTGACAGCCGCTGGATCACCGACTGGCTATACTGGTTACTGGAGCGCACCTGCATATAGCCGGAAAGCGCGCAGCAGGCGATCAGTAACACCGTAAATACCAGAGTCAGTCTTTGCGCCAGCGTGAGATTTTTCATGATTTACCCTTGCGCGTCTTCAGCGGAAGACACGAATTTGTAGCCTTTTCCCCACACGGTCAGAATACGTTCCGGCTCAGCCGGATTGGCTTCTATCTTGATGCGCAGACGGTTGATATGGGTGTTCACCGTATGTTCATACCCTTCGTGTTCGTAGCCCCAGACCTGATTGAGCAGGCTGAGGCGCGAGAACACTTTGCCGGGATTTTTGGCAAAGAAATACAGCAAATCAAACTCGCGCGGCGTCAGTTCAACGGGCTGCTGATTCAGCATCACTTCGCGCGCAATCGGGTCGATGATAAGCCCGGAAAAACTCAGGGTACCGGCGTCCATTTTCATATTGCGGCTCATCGCTTCCTGCCGCCGGAACAGCGCCTTAACCCTCGCCACCAGTTCCAGCATGGAGAAAGGTTTCGCCAGATAATCATCCGCGCCCAGTTCCAGCCCGAGCACCCGATGCACTTCGCTGGAGCGTGCGCTGATAATAATGATCGGCGTATAACGCGTCATGTTGCGCGCACGGCGGCAGATTTCCAGACCGTCAACACCCGGCAGCATCAGGTCGAGGATCAGCGCGTCCCAGCCGCCTTTCTCCAGATGCGCCACGCCCAGATTACCGTCTGCGGCGTGCGTAATTTCATAACCTTCATCACGCAGATGCAGGCTGAGCAGTTCTGCGATATCCCCGTCATCTTCAACGATCAGGATCTTCTTCGTCTTATCCATATGTCATCCCAAAACATGGCACTCCCCAATGGTTTGAGTCTACACAAGCAACCGCCCGCGAGTTATCACATTTTATTTAACTTTGCGTGAGGTATCGGGGAACAAATCCGCTCAATACTCGCTTCATCACAGGACGGACAGCCGGACTTCATCATGACAATACACACGGATTTACCCGGACAGGCAAAACAAAAACCCGCCATCGTGCATCCGTTATGGCTGCGTCTGACGCACTGGCTGAACGCGCTGGCGGTGCTGATTATGGTCACCAGCGGCTGGCAGATTTATAACGCCTCACCGCTGTTTAATTTTGATTTTCCGCCAACCGTCACACTCGGTGGCTGGCTCGGTGGCGGTATTCAGTGGCACTTTGCCGGGATGTGGCTGTTTGGTTTCAACGGCCTGTTTTATCTGCTGATGAATATTTTTACCGGCCGCATGAAACGAAAATTCTGGCCTCTGACGCCGCGCGGCATCTTCAACGATTTACTGGCTGCCGTGCGCGGCAAGCTGAAACACGACGATTTGTGTCACTACAATATGGTTCAGCGTGCGGCGTATGTGTTCGTGATGTTTGACGGCATTGTGCTGGTGCTTTCCGGGCTGGTGGTGTGGAAATCCGTGCAATTTCCGCTGCTGCGCGAACTGATGGGCGGCTTTGATACGGCGCGTTATGTGCATTTTCTGGCGATGGCTTCACTGGTGGGATTTGTGGTGCTGCATATCGTGATGGTGGCGCTGGTGCCGAAAACCCTGATTGCCATGATCCGCGGACGTTAAGGAAGACATGATGAAAAACCTCGTTAAAAAAACGATCAGCCAGATTTTCAGCCCTTCCGACAGCGAAGCCATTTTACAGGAAGCAAAAAAACAGATTATCCGCGAACTGGATGCGCCCTCCCGCCGCCTATTTTTACAACGCGGGCTGACGCTCGGCGGCGTCGCGATGCTCACAGGTTGCGATATCAGCGATAACGCCAGCGTCGAAAACGCGCTCGGTAAGATTTCTGGATTCAACGACCGCGTACAAGGCTGGCTGTTTGGCTCGACGCGCCTGGCGCCGGTGTACGCCGAATCGATGATCACCCGTCCGTTTCCGTTTAACGCTTTTTACGCCGAAGACGACGCACCGGAAGTAGACGGTAACGCTTATCGCCTGAAAATCGCCGGTCTGGCGCTGGATAAACGCGAATGGTCATTGCCAACGCTGTACAAAATGGCGCAGGTCAGCCAGGTGACTCGTCACATTTGTGTCGAAGGCTGGAGCGCGATTGGCAAATGGGGCGGCGTGCCGTTCGGTGATTTTCTGCGTCTGATCGGGGCCGATCTCACGGCGGAATACGTCAGCTTTAAATGTGCGGACCAGTATTACACCAGCATTGATATGGCGACGGCACTGCATCCGCAAACCCTGCTGGCGCTGACTTATGACGGCCAGATTTTACCGCGAAAATACGGCTTCCCGATGAAGCTCAGAATGCCGACCAAACTCGGCTATAAGAATCCAAAGCACATCGAAGTCATTGAAATAACAAACAAGTTCACTGGTGGCTACTGGGAAGATCAGGGCTACAACTGGTTCGGCGGAAGCTGAACACGATCCTCAAGGATCAACACTGTCCACAACAACCTTTGTATCTCAAAACCTAAAAGAAGGATTTATCATGAAAAAGTTAACCGTAATGATGATGTCTGCTTGTCTGATGATGGGCGCGGTGAGCACCACCTATGCCGCTGACGCGATGGCGAAGAAAGATACCATGGGCCATATGTCTAAAGACTGCATGAAAAAAGACAGCATGAGTAAAGATTCCATGGCTAAAGACAGCATGGGCAAAGACTGCATGTCGAAAGATCATATGAAGAAAGACAGCATGACTAAAGACTCAATGTCCAAAGACACCATGTCAAAAGATGCCATGAAAAAAGACACCTCTGCCCAGTAAACGCCGCTAAACCCGGCCATGTAGCGAAAACGCCTCCGTCTGTTCAGCGGAGGCTTTTTTATTGGAAAATTGACCGCGACCTGCGTAGTATATAAAACATATATGATTCGTATACTACCGAGGGCGCCCGATGGGTATCATTAAAATCTCCGAACTGATGCATGAGAATCTGCGCATCGCCAGTCTGGCGTATACGCGTTCCATCAACGCGCAGGCCGAGCACTGGATGAAAATTGGTATGCTGATGGAAACTCATCCGGACATGACGCACAGCGAGATTTCGCAATTGCTGGTGCGTTGCAGCATGGAATCTGAAGAAAACACCGGAAGTATCCGCACACTGTTAAATGTCGGCGGCACACACAGGAAGGCAAGCAATGAATAATGGTTTAGACAGCCGATATTTCGTCAACAATAACCGTATGGTCAAAACGCCGGAAGGCATCGATAAAGCGCGTATCGCCGGTAAACTGGCGGCGCGGGTGCTGCATATGATCACGCCTTATGTGGTGCCGGGTGTCACGACCAATGAACTGGACCGCATCTGCCACGATTTTATCGTCACCGAATTACAGGCGATCCCGGCAAATATCGGTTATCACGGCTATCAGAAAACCACGTGTACCTCCGTCAACCATGTGATTTGCCACGGTATCCCCTCCGATAAGGCACTGAAGAAAGGCGACATCGTGAACATCGACGTGGCGCTGATTAAAGATGGCTGGTACGGCGACACCAGCCGCATGTATTACGCCGGTGAGCCGAGCATTATGGCTCGCCGTCTGGTGGATACCACCTTTGAGGCGATGATGGCCGGTATCGAAGTGGTGCGTCCCGGCGCAACCCTCGGTGATGTGGGTCATGCCATTGCCTCGGTAGCGAAACGCGAAGGGTTTTCCATCGTAGAAGAATACTGCGGTCACGGCATCGGCATGGGTTATCACGAAGATCCGCAGGTGCTGCATTACGGCGAAAAAGGCCGCGGACTGGTGTTGCAGGAAGGCATGTTATTCACCATCGAACCGATGCTGAACGCCGGTAAAAAGCAAAACAAAGTGCTGCCCGACGGCTGGACGGTGGTGACTAAAGATCATTCGTTGTCCGCACAATGGGAACATATGATTGCGGTGACGAAAACGGGTTATGAAATCCTGACACCGTGGCCTAAAGAAAACTAATTTCCCGTGATATTTCCTGAACGTATAAACCTCCGGTCGGAGGCTTTATAGTTTTTGGTAATCCGTTTAGCTGCGCTCGATTTCTTTGGTCGCGCGGTCTAACGCATCGGTGATTTTATACAGCGTTTCCTGCCCGATTGGCCCTTTCGCCAGCCGCAGATTGAGCGCCATGCGCATATTGTTAATCGCCCGCTGCATTTCCGGAATACTGCGGTTATTAGACAGAATCGCCAGAGAATGCAGTTTCTCTGTTACTGAACCGAGCAAATCACCCTGCTCTGCCAGCGACTGCGTGCCTTCCGGCGTAATCGAATATTGTTTCTTACCGCCCTCTTCCTGATTTGCCGTGACCAGACCCTGTTCTTCCAGGAAGGTCAGGTTCGGATAAATGATACTGGCGCTCGGCGTGTATTCGCCTTTGGAGAGTTCTTCGATGGCTTTGATCAGTTCATAACCGTGAGCGGAACGTTGCTGTAAAAAATGCAGCATCAGCAGACGGATATCACCCGTTTCAAACATCCTTTCGCGACGGTGTTTATGATTCATCATCGTTACTTGTTGTGCCAGTAAGCGACACAACGCACCAGATTGGCGTCCAGTCCGCGATTTTCGACGAAGTAATCATTCAGCCCTTTGACGAATTTCCCCTCGCCGGTCGCCCAGATGTAGTAATCACTTTCCGGCAAAGAAATGCTTTTCAGTTTTTTAACTGCCGCGTCATCTTCCTGATAACCGTTTTGTTCTTCACTGACAATCCATTCGATGTCGAACTCTTTTTCATCGTCTAAGTAGCTAACGCAGCTGACATGTTTCACTTTGACCAGCACGGTCACTTTCGCGGCAGACGCGGCCTGTTTCAGCTCGCGCAAACGGCGCTTCACCGCCGGAAGACCGGTTTCATCGCAGACATACAACTGCCATGCGTAAGTGGTCGGGATAATCAGTGAACCGCGCGGTCCGCCGATGATCAGTTTATCGCCCGGCTTCGCGCCAGCCGCCCATTCACTGGCGACACCGCCATCGTGAAGATAGAAATCCAGCGTCAGTTCATTGGCTTGTGCATCGAAATGCAGCGGCGTGTATTCGCGGTTAAGCGGACGCGGCCCATCGCCCCAGACAATGCCTTCGTCGGTCGCGGTCGGCGGCGTGATCACATCACCGGGATTTGCCGGGAAAAACAGTTTGATGTGGTCATCAAAACCACGCGAGGTAAAACCCTTCAGATCGTCGCCGTTCAACACGATACGCTGAAAACAGCCAGCCACGTTTTCGCTGCTTTTGACGGTGATATGACGGAAAACCAGGTCGTTTTTGACGCGGACAGGCAAGTTTACGGCAGGGGTTTCGTTGCGATGTTGAGTCATCACGTTTTCTCTTTTGAAGTAAGGTTGAACGAAAGATATATCTTAGGAATATTTTCCGCAACCCTGAAAAACGTAAGGACACAGGCATCATCCCCCGAACTTTTGATCTCACGGTAGTTCATTCTGAGCTACCCATCGCAAAGATTTCGTTAAGAAGCCCATTTTTATTTATCAATTTGTTGATAACAATTCTCAGTATCATTATCATTCGCACCAAGCCGAAGTGGGTAAGGACGTCAAATAAACCCATATTTTATAAGGACAAGGGCTTTTTACGGAAGAATTGAAAGCAGATGACCAGCGCGTCTGATTTGTCGAAAGGCAGTAAATGCGAGCAGAACTTTTTAAAAATAGTGCAGGGCTAAAAACAAATGTTCAAATCCTTTACACAGCAGGGTTTGGTGAAAAACGTCATTTTCATGGGGACGATTCTCACCACCACCTTTAACGTAAATGCAGCACAAGCGATTAAAGACACCACCGATCTGGCAGCCAATAAAACGCCAGCTTCTGAAGCCATCAGGAAAAAACCGGTGGTGCGTACTGCGCAGGATCTGGCGCAGAACAATGAAGAAGTGATGACGGTTACCGAAACGATGCCGGATAAAAAACCGGGCTCGAAAACCACCATCACCGCAGCAGAAATGCAGCAAAAAGGCGGCAATGATTTCGGCACCATCATGCGTTATGAGCCCCTGATCACCGCTACCGGCTCCAGCGGCGGTTCCGGCAACGGCAAAAGCGGCTTCGACCGTAACGGTTATACCGGCTATAACATCCGTGGTCTGGAAAGCAACCGCGTCGGCATCGATGTCGACGGCATTCCACAGCCAAGCGCCACTGGCCGCAGCTACGCAAGCCGCGCGGGTCTTGGCACGTCCGGTATTGGCCGTGATTACATCGATCCTTACATTTACGGCCAGGTAGATATCGAATCCGGCGCCACCTCCGCTGATCGCGCCAACACCTCAATCGGCGGTGCCGTTTCCTTCCTGCCAAAATCTGCCGATGATTATCTGCGTCCGGGCAAGGAAACCTATTTCGGTTACCAGTCTGATTATGATTCTTCCGACCGCTCCTGGCACAACGGCATCACCGCCGCCGCAGGTGACGAAACCCTGCGTGGTCTGATCGCCATCAGCCGCCGCGACGGCCAGGAAACCAGCAATAACAGCGGAACGCACGATGCCTATCCGGCTAACTGGCACTCCGACGCAGTCATGACTTCCGTTATCTGGCAGCCAAATGACGAACATAAAGTCACCGGTACGCTCGATTATTACGAAAAAGTAAACCATACCCATTACGATGCGTGGAATAGCTCAGGCAGCGCCATTCTCGGCACTGCACAGCAGCAAAGTAACACCCGCCGCTGGGGCGCGACGCTGAAAGACGAATGGACGCCGTTCAACGATTACGTCGATGCCATTGTTTCGAAAGTGTATTACCAGTATACGCAGGCGCACGACAATACCTACATGCCGAACGCCAGTAAGCAGATGATGAACGTCTATTCCAACTATGACGTCAACACTTTCGGCGGGGAAACCAGCTGGCTGAAAACCCTGGGTCGTCATGAGCTGAGCGCCGGTATCAACGGTCGTATGTCCAACACTGAACGTCCGTTCCGTGAAAGCCCGGAGCAAAGCGTTTACACCACTATCATGCAGCCGGAAGCGAACAGCCGTTCTTATATTCTCGGCGGCTTCCTGCAGGACACCATGAAGTTTGACCTCGATGGCCATGACTTCTCCATCGTGCCTGCAGTGCGTGTGGCGTATCAGAACACCAAAGCGAAAGATCTGTCTGACTTGTCTAACAGCACCGTCTCTGAAGGCCAGGTTTCTACACTGTACGGCAAAGCCAATTCCGATACGCAGGTTCTGCCGTCCCTGGCGTTCACCTATGACATCACGCCTAAGCTGATGACTTACCTGCAATATCGTCGTGGTGCGCAATTCCCGGATGCCAGCCAGCTTTACGGTTCCTGGAACCTCGGTTCTTCTTATGCCGGTTCTCAGCAATACGCGCTGATCGGCAACACGGATTTGAAAACCGAGACCAGCAATAACTTCGAATGGGGTATGAAAGGTGAAGCGACTGAAGGAGTGACCTTCAAGACTTCCGTTTTCTACAACACCTACAAAAACTTTATTGCCAACACCCGCTACAGCCGTGCCGCCAACCCGGGCATGTTCACCAATGTGCCCTCCAATATCTATACGATTTATCAGGCCGAAAACCGCGATGAAGCGTTTATCTATGGTGGCGATCTGAGCACCAAAATTAACTACGGTACCTGGTTCAGCAGCGTTGACGGTCTGAGCACCACCTTCGCACTGGGTTATGCCAAGGGTGAATCGAAATCCAGCTACGATGGCGACAAATATGTGGATCTAGACAGCGTGCCGCCAATGAAATTTGTCGCTGGCGTGGCGTGGGATGACCCATCCGGCGTGTACGGTACTGCGCTGACCGCGACTTTCGTCAAAGGTAAAAAAGCCGAAGCGACAAACCGTCAGAGCTACACTAACGCCGGTACGCCAATTACAGGTTCCACCACCGAATACATGAACGTACCGGGCTACGGTATGGTTGATGCAACGGCCTACTGGAAAGTCGCGAAGAACGTGAAACTCAGCGGCGGCGTTTACAACATCACCGACCGCAAATACTGGGATTACCTGAGCAGCCGTACTCTGACTGATACCACCAATCAGGATGAATACAACAAGGCACTGGCCGTGATGCCAGGTCGCAGCTTCCAGCTTGGCGTCAATGTTGATTTCTAACATCAGACGGTAAAAACAGCCGTTTAATCACACAAGCGTCATGTGCAAACATGGCGCTTTTTTATTTCCTTAATAACGCCGCTATTCGCTGAACAGCTCTTTGAGGATCTGCGTCAGCCAGTCAAACACCAGCCGTGCGCGGGCGGGTAGCAGAGGCTGATGGGGGCGGAAAATTAGATCAGGTGACGCCCACCGGACAAATGCATTTCACAATAAAGCGGTTATCCGGCACGGTACCAATTCTGATCCCGATATCAATCTGTTCATCGATAATATTGAGATCCGTCCCGGTCGGCAGCCATTCGATATTCAGGTGCGGATAATCTCGCAAATGCTTGAGTAAACGCCGCAAAAATTTCCTGATTTTCAAACAAAGGTGCAAGGGTAATGCGGCGGGAGAGTTTCGCCGGAACATTAACCTGGAGGAAATCACGATTATACTTTTTGCCTTTATTGACGGTTTAATCGCACGTAAAGCCATAAATGCGTCCTTCTCGATCAGCCATGACCTGCCAATGTTTTTTGAGCTGATGTCAAAATTATTGAAGTAGTGCTAACCAGATTTAGTCAACATGATGGCCCACGAATCCTTAATGTCCGCTATTCGCTCATAGCTGCCCTTGATCTTTGCATTGGGCTGCTTCGTGAGCATAACGGTAAAGTTGCATTGGCAGAAAGCGATCTGTGGTTGTGTTCAGATGGCTTCTAGTTCGGCTGTGATGACGATAGAAAAGGTTCGCACTGGACTGCTGCGACAGAGAAGCCATAGGGTGGGCTGCCAGTACAGATGGTTACAACATCAGCACGGTACAGGATGTGATATTGGGTGCAATGAAAAAGCTGTTCGGTAATCAGTTACCGGAAAAATCGTTCGAGTCGCCGACGGACAACGGTTCTGCTTATGTCGTGCATGAAACCAGCAGATGCACGACGGAATACTGGGTCCTCTTAGATGACAATGACTTACACATAAAAACAGTCTGGATATAGCGGGTCAAGATCATAGGGATTTCATCAAAATAATCATGCCTGTATGTTTTGGTAACTCTTAGTAATACGAGCCAGTATATTATCTCAACTGCAACTGCTTCATTATATGAAGCAAAAAATCATTTCAATTTTGATTCATCTCGCTATTCCAACAGTCCATCTCATCTCCCGAGATCTAATCAATATACTCGTCCTATACCTACTAAAAAGTCGTACCAAGACTGAGACCCTACCTACCCTCGGGAGTTGATATGGACAATACAGAGACCCAATACGCCACAGACTACAGCGGGGCTAGAGAGAAAGTGCCAGCCCGGCGCACAGCAAAAATCATGCTGTCAGCCGGTATCGGTCACTTTATTGAATGGTTTGATTTTGGACTTTACGGAACATTAGCCACCATTATCGCGAGCAATTTTTTTGCCAGTAGCGACCCGGCAATTGCACTGCTTAAATCCTTTGCTGTTTTCGGTTCTGGCTTCTTGATGCGACCGCTTGGCGGGCTGTTCTTTGGCTCGATGGGCGACCGTCTCGGACGGCGTAAAGTGCTGGTCACGGTCATTGTGATCACGTCAATTTCGACCTTTATAATGGGACTTTTACCCACCTGGCACCAGGTAGGCATAATCGCGCCAGTCTTACTGGTATTCACCCGTCTGATACAAGGATTTGCCGCCGGTGGCGAAAGCTCTGGCGTGATTACTTATCTGGCGGAAAGCGCACAGCCCCACCGCAGAGCCACCTTGACCTGCTGGAGTGAAAACTTCAGTTTTTTGGCCTTTGTCTGCGGTTCCGGGTTGGTTCTTTTACTCACCCATACCTTAGGTGAGGAAGTGATGAACGACTGGGGATGGCGCATTCCGTTTCTGCTGGCAGCGCCATTAGGTCTGGGTGGCCTGTATATGCGCCGTAACATGGAGGACTCCGCTGAGTTTCATAAACTTAAAGCCGCCGGAAAGATTGAAAAATCACCTTTGCGCACATCTCTTTCAACCTCGATGTCTGCCCTTCTGTTCTGCACAGGATTTGTGATTGTTAAAGCGGTAAGTAGCTGGGTTCTGCAATCTTTTATGCCCGGTTATCTCTCCACCTATTTGCATTACAGCCGTACCGACTCCTATTTAATTACCACCCTCGGGCTGCTCAGCGTCGCAATTTGTATGCCACTCACCGGCTATCTATCTGATCGTTGGGGACGCAGGCCACTGATGCTGATGGGATGTGGCGGATTCATTTTACTGACTTACCCGGCAATGCTGGTGATGAGCCAGGGATCAGTCGGCTCGTCCATTGCGGCGATGAGCATGCTCGGCGTCTTTGTCGCCATGTTTAATGGGGGCTGCGGCGCAGCTATGGTCGAACTGTTCCCGACCGCAATTCGTTACGGCAGTATTGCCATCGCCTATAACCTGACTGTCGCTGTCTTTGGCGGTGTAACACCATTGGCTTCAGCAAGCCTTATCACTCTAACCGGTGACCCCTTATCCCCTGCCTGGTATGTGATGATCACTGCCGCAATTTCGTTTATCGCCGTCTGGTTTGCTAAAGAAACCGCTGGAAAAAATTTGGATTAATGTGCCCAGGAGTCGCAATGAAGATAAGCCATATTGAATGTTTCCCGCTGAAAATTACGCCACAACAAGCCTATCTTGGAGGGAGTGTTGAAGGTCACAACAGCGATTATTACTATCGCCCGGAGTATCGCTGTGTCTATTCGCGAAAAATGGAAACGTGCCTGGTTAAGATCACTACCAATGAAGGGTATGTCGGTTGGGGAGAGGCGCTGGCACCGGTAGTACCTCAGGTGATCGCCGAATTAATTAACCATCTTTTTGCCCCGTTACTGATTGGCCAGTCGCCGTTCGCCAGTGGGGTACTGAACTCTAAAATGTATGATGCCATGCGCGACCGTGGCCATATTACTGGCTATCACATTGATGCTATCGCCGCGGTGGATATTGCCTTGTGGGATCTGAAAGGCAAGATCCTTCAACTCCCGGTCTATCAATTACTCGGCGGCGCCTATCGCGAGACAATTCCTTGCTATGTCTCTGGGTTGCCCGAACCCGACCTGCCTGCCCGCTGTCATCTGGCGAAGCAATGGCAAGACAAAGGTTTTAATGCCTTCAAACTGGCGTTGGGCTATGGGGTAAGGGAAGACATCGAAAACGTGAGGGGGGTTCGTGAAACGTTGGGCAACGACGCTGATATTTTTCTCGATGCCCACTGGAATTACAGTGTGGCGCAAGCTGCTGAATTGGCAGCAGCCTTGCATCCATTAGGAGTCGGTTTCCTTGAAGCCCCGCTCCTGCCTGAAGATATTGCGGGTCACCGTGAATTGCGGGCGAAAAGTCCCGTCGCTATCGCGGTCGGGGAAACCGAGCGCACCCGCTATCAGTTTAAACCGTTCATCGAGCAACGCGCTGCCGATATTCTGCAACCAGATGTTGGCCGTACCGGCATTAGTGAAATGATGCACATTGCTTCCATGGCTGAAGCCTGGAATCTACAGGTTGCGCCTCATCTTAGCGTCGGCTTAGGTCCCTGCATTGCCGCTTCAATCCAGGTTGCAGCCGCGATCCCTAACCTCTTTATGCTGGAGTACCAGCCGCCGGTTTTTGCCATTGCTAATCAGCTACTCAACACACCACTGGTGTGTGAGCAGGGACATTACCAAAGACCTGAAGGCCACGGTCTGGGTATTGAAATTAATGAAGAACGTGTTCGTGAATATGTCATGGGGGCAACATGTTAAAGGGTAATGTGCCAATTCTGGCAACGGCATTTGATAAGCTAGGTAACGTTGATTTCACTTCAATTGAAAAACTGGTGCGGTTCTTGTTGAGCCAGGGTATTGACGGCCTGGCGCTGTTTGGCAATGCCTCAGAAGGCTATGCGCTGACCAGTGGAGAGAAAGAAGCGCTATTCCATTGTGTAAAACGACTGACCGGAAACTTACCGCTGGTCGCCGCTGCGGGAGGAGCCAGCTCAGCCGTTGCCATCGAGGATATTAATCGCGTTAAGCAATGGGGCGCTCAGGTGGCGATGGTCAACCCACCCTCAGTGGTTAAACCCGGCCCGGATGAGATTTTCCATTTTTATCGCGACATCTGTCATGCCTGCGATATAGAGATAATGATCCAGGATGCGCCGATGATGACCGGGGTGACGATACCGGTCGCCACGCTGGTCAAGCTCTGCCAGGCGTTTGCCGCGATCAAATACATTAAAGTTGAACAACCGCCGACCACTCTCAAAATCACAGCGCTCAAAAATGCCCTCGGTGATAGCGTCAGCTTGTTTGGTGGGCTCAATGCCGGCTTCTTATATGAAGAGCTTCGCCGCGGCGTGATTGGCACCATGCCTGCCTGCGAGTTTCCTGATGTGATCAATGCCATTCTGCGGGCCTTTGCGCGCAGTGAACAGGAAGCACAGGCGCAATTTTATCGCTATCTTCCCTTCCTGCGTTATGGGGTTCAACCGGGTATTGGCGTAGCCATCCACAAAACCGTTTTGCATAAAGCTGGCATTTTTGCCACGGACTACGTTCGCGAACCGGCAAAACCGATAGATGATATCACACGGGATGAACTGCAAAATCTCACTGCTGCATTGCCACTGGCAGTCTTCGGAGCGAGCCAATGAACTACATTGCCGTAGATTGGGGTACCAGTAATTTTCGCGCGCTGAGTGTACGTAATGGCGTCGTCACACGCATGGTTGAAGACACGTGCGGGGTGGGAAAATGCCAGCGCGAGCAGTTGCCTGATATTCTGCGCCAGCAATTGCTGCGCCTAAAGGATGCCTGGGACGCACAGCTCCCGGTTATTCTGTGTGGCATGATTGGCAGCAATATCGGCATTGCCGATGCCGGATACCTGGAGCTGCCACTCAGTTTTGCCGCCTTACTTGGCAAAGGTCGCGAGCTTAAGGGTGTACTCTCCAATCCTCTCACTCTGCGCCCTGGTATATGCGACCGCCGCGTTAATGAAGTGTGCCGGGGTGAGGAGATGCAACTCGCGGGTGCATTAACGTTAACCGATGCCAGCCGCTTCGCCGCCGTGGGGACGCACAGTAAATGGATAACTGTTGATCGCTCGAAACAGCAGGTTGAGAGCTTACGCACCCTCATGACCGGTGAACTTTATGATTTAGTTGTTCACCATTCAGTGGTGGGTAAAGGTCTGCCCGAACAAATCGATTCCACTTCGGCATTTATCCACGGGGTCAACACTGCGCAATCTTTTGATTACCCTGCCAGTGATATTATTACCGAGCTGTTTCGTAGCCGTGGGCGATATATTCTTGGTGCCATAGAGCCACGCCATGCCGCAAGCTACCTTTCAGGTTTACTGATTGGCTACGAAATCCTGACCGGGCAGCAAGAGGGTGAAAGTATCTGCTTTATCGGCAATCGCACCTTGTTGTCACTGTATCGCCAGGCCTGCGATGTGTTATCTGTCAGTTGCACCACGCTTGAAGCTGAAACCACAATCATTGCCGGACTGAATGAGGTTTTTCGCGATGATCAATAGTGCAAAAGTCGTCGCCATTCTTCGGGGGATCACCGCAGAGGAGGCGATAGAACATGTCGCCTGTCTGCTAGAATATGGCATCAATACGGTGGAGATCACCACCAACTCCCCTGAATGGGATCAGAGTGTGCAAAAGATTAGTCGCCAGTTTGGCGAACGGGTGCGAGTGGGAGCCGGGACGGTGCTCACGCCTGATCAGGTGAAAACCAGTGCCTTACGCGGAGCAGGATTTATTTTAACGCCCAATCTCGATTTCCGTGTTGTCACTGCTGCAAAGCGTCATGGTCTGGATGTCTGTGCCGGCGTTTTTACCAGTAGCGAAATTTTCTCGGCCTGTGAGATGGGAGTGGATGTGCTGAAAATTTTCCCTGCTGCGGCGCTGCCGGTTAACTATCCGCAATTGATCAAGGGCCCGCTGTCACAAGCAAGCCACTTCTGCGCAGTGGGTGGTGTTGATATTGAAAATGCAGCCGATTATTTACAGTATTACGACAGCGTAGGAATCGGTTCTGCACTCTACCGTTGTGGGCAAAGTGTGGCGACTACGGCTGAATGCTGCCAGCAATTACTACAAGATGGGAAATGATTCTCTACTGATTTTTTGTGCTGCAGTCATTAAAAATTGGCGAAAACTATCAATATTGAGTTTGTCACCCTGAATATTAGACAATGCTATGGCTGCTTGCATGCCAGGAATAATACAGGCCAGTCGGTAATCTGTCTGGCTGTATACTTTTTCAAATACCTGATGTCGCCTTGCCTCTTGTATATCATTTTTCAACAAATTGTGGTCATGGACTCCAATGCGAGCGACTATTTCTTCATCACTCATGGCTGAGAGTAGTTTAATGCCAATGACTGAATCATGAATCGGATAGGACTCATAATTCCCGATAGCACGGGCGATACTTTTCCCACCACGGGTATGGATTAAATACGTCACATTCTTCCCGCTTAATATACCAACAACAATAGAAACAGAGTGACTACCAATTTCCTCTAGCATTCCCAACACTGCGCTATAAAAGGTTGAGTTATGTATCGCACGGGCAGAGAGCTGGTGGATACCCATCCCTAAACTATATTTTTTTCGTATATCTTGCTCCACCATTTCCAGTGACAATAAAGTCTGCATCAACCGAGTGACTTTTGCTGAATCCAGTTCCAAAGTCCGCCCCATCTCCCTGATACCTAAAGCACGATTTCCGGAGGACAATAATTTCAAACAACGAAATGCATCATAAACTGTGTTGTTCATCTCATACCTCAATTATGGGAAAGTGATATTTTTTCCCCCATTTAAACAGTGCTAAATAGCTTCGCAAAATAGTAGATCACTTAGAGGGGGTCAGCCCGGCTTGTGCGATCTGGGGGCCGCTTGGAAAACGGAAAATATCCTACGCTAAGCCAGTGACTTAAGCAGGTATGACGGTCCGCTTTGTGCCAGGAACGGACGTTGCTGACGCTAAGGTATATTAAGCAAAGGTGGGTAATAAGTCCTGCCCCCACTTTGCAAAGCCATCACATCTCTTCTGCTGAGCAGCTAAACTGAATTACCGCACAGATTACCCATACTGAAACCTTTCGTAATTGAGCAGGAACGGCTAAGATATTATCTAGCTCACTAGATAATAAGGCACAAGAGATTGCGAAGCATGAAACCTAAAGAAAATATGGAAATTGGAAAACAACTATCGTTTGCCCTTTACGGAGCCGCAAACCGCATGAACCGACTCCATAAGCCGTTTCTCGACCCGCTGGGCCTGACGTTTCCCCAGTATCTTGTGATGCTTGAACTGTTCTGTGGCACACCACGGTCAGTGGGAGAGTTAGGGAACAAACTCGATATGGACACGGGAACCATCACGCCTCTTCTAAAGCGCCTGGAGGCTTCCGGCAAGGTTAAGCGCACGCGCGATCCTGCTGATGAGCGTCGGGTCCTCATCACTCTGACCGAGGCCGGAGATGCCCTGCAAGATGAACTCTGGTGTATCACCGACAAAATCAAAACCGCCTGTCGGCTCAGCGAAGAAGGGCTGGCTCAGTTGCGCGACACGCTGAATGCTCTGTCTCACCCTGCATCTGACTAGGCGGCGTATAAATATACTGTAAGCAAGGAGTTGATTATGAAAATTGGCATCATTGGCGCAGGAAACATTGGCGCAACCCTGGCTGGCAAACTCTCCGCTGGCGGACATGAAATAAAGCTCGCTAACTCCAGAGGACCGGACAGCATCCGTGACCTGGCTCGTAAAGTGGGCGCAACCGCCGTTACGCGTGAAGAGGCGGTAAAAGACGTTGACGCGATTATTCTTGCCATTCCTTTTGAAAAGCATCGCGGCCTGGCAAACCTGTTCAGCCAGGTACCGGAGAGTGCCGTGGTTATTGATACCTCTAACTACTATCCCTTCCGGGACAGTGCCATTGCTGAAGTTGATAATGGCAAACCGGAGTCTGTATGGGCGAGCGAGCAAACTGGACGACAACTTGTAAAATCCTGGAATGCAGCCTTAGCCGCCACGCTGGCTGATAAAGGTTTACCGTCCGGCGCGCCCGGTCGCATTGCGCTGCCCGTTGCCGGAGATGATGCCTGGGCAAAAGCCGTTGTGCTTAAGCTGGTCAGCGAAACCGGCTTTGATGCGCTTGATGCCGGTCCACTGAGTGAATCCTGGCGTCAGCAGCCCGGTACACCAGCCTACTGCACTGAGCTGGATATAAAGGAACTCAAAGAAGCCGTTTCAGCAGCAGATGCGGCCCGCGCCCCGAAAAACCGTGATGAGCTGATGAAAGTATTTATGAGCCCCGGTGCCGACTTCACGCATGAAGAAGTTATCGCACGCAACAGAGAAATGACTGCTTAACGCAATCGGCCCCAGCTTTTTAAGTAAATGATGACAAGTCCGGACGCAGGACCTGCCGGATTCCATTTCAGAGACGTCACTATTGTATGTGAACGTCCTATCTCTGAAAAACACTCATTCAGGAGAAAACGATGAATCAATCTTACCCTCTCAGCATCGGTATCCTTGGTACAGGCCACATAGGTAAAACCCTGGCACGTAAACTGGCAGCCGCAGGACACAACGTAAAGGTCGCTAACTCGCGTGGTCCGGAGACGATTGAGGCCGAAACACTGGAAACGGGGGCTCTGCCTGTTAAGGCTGAACAAGCCGTCAGTGACGTTGATGTGTTAATACTTTCAATACCGCTTATGCGGATCCCTGAGATTTCGCAGCTTATCGTAAATCTGCCCTCTGACGTTATCGTGGCTGACACATCTAATTATTATCCGCACCGGGATCAGAAAATTGACGTAATTGAAGGCGGTCAGGTGGAAAGCCTGTGGGTTGAGAAGCAGTTAGGCCGGCCTGTTATTAAAGCATGGAATGCGATTGGCTCCGGATCTTTTGCAGCCAAAGGCAAGCCAGCAGACGCAGAGGGCCGCATCGCCATCCCCGTGGCTGGTGATAACAAGAAGCATCGCGAACTGATTATGAAACTGGTCAGTGATACCGGCTTTGATGCCTATGATACCGGCAGCCTGGCAGAATCCTGGCGTCAGCAGCCGGGGTCTCCGGTTTACTGCACAGATCTGCATTACGATGAGATCTCCGCCGCTCTGGCATCAGCTGAGGCATCTCGTCTGGCCACAAGAAGGGATCTTGCAGCCGCTATATTTCAGGAGCGGGCTGGCGACAGCAGGACCAATCCGGATGCTGATTTTGGTGTACAGGTATCACGTTTAATCTTTATGTAAGTATTTACCGGGCCCTCAGAGAGGGCTTAACACATCCATCATTCAGTACAGGAGTTCGTGGTATAGCCGCTAGCTCCTGAATTCTTTTTTAAATCCAGGCACTCCGGTGCCGTTTCTGTTCCTGGCTCTATGTCCGCTTTTCGCTCACAGCTGCCGGTGAGATACCTCAGATCATCGGATGAACGGCTCGGGCAAGCAATATAAATGCCGCTTGCGCGGCTTTTATACGCATAGATGCACAGTCAATTTGAACGTAAATTCTCTATGGCACTATTATTAAGCATGAGCACCGATTTAATGCTGACGCTGATCCTATCAATAATGTCCTGCCGAGGGCCAAGACGCCATTCTTCACTGTTGTAAAAAGTTTCCTGAGAGGATTTGAGATGGGAGAGGCTGTCATAAGCTCTGATCAGATAGTATGCGTCGTTGTCATGTGCGGATATGCCAAAAGAAATAATATCCATGCCCGCTGAATGGTGAAGTGGAGCACTCTCCTCCTTCATGATTTTGTGGAAGTCTTTCCCGGTGCCTGGTTTTAGAGTGTACAGCAGAAATTCGACTGCTTTCATCTTCGATATCCTATTCATTTTTTTCATCATAGCGAATTATTGCGCGTGGAACAGTTGAACTTGTCAGTATTGGCGGAGCGTGCAGATTGATACCGATTCTTTCCTCGCCATGCTGGGTCTGAGCGTCTCCTGAGTGCCAAAAGCGGACGTATTCGTCTCATCTAAATTTTTGGCACAGAGCCACATGAGACATCAACTATTCGCGAGGAATAGTGAATATTTTCTCTTCAAGACGTTTTGCACTATCAAAATCATGGGCGAACTGGGTAATGGTTGATTTGCGTTTACATAGTTCGCGCATTCTGCGGGTTGAATCATGATGCAACTTTGCATCAACTGCGACACCATCAACGCGACCTTCCAGCATATAACTTTCCTGGTACGAAGCATCTCCTGCAATCAATACATAGTGAGTGCCTGCATCTACCACGACTGACTGGTGCCCAAGAGTATGTCCCGGGGTTGGAACAATTCTTACTGCGCCGTCTTTCGTTACCGCCATGCTTCTGTCAAAACTTTCAAACGGCCCGTCATCATGTGTGGTGGTGGTTGGTTTAAGCCATTTTGGATAATGCATGTTAAGGAAACCTTGCACTGGCCCATTCCATGCAAGAGCGTCATGCGCTTCTTTTTCACTCAGGATTATCTCACTGTCAGGGAAGTGCCCGATTCCTCCGGCATGGTCACCGTGCATGTGGGTCATGATGACCCACCTCACCTCCCTTGGATTGAATCCGACTGCCTGAATTCTGGCGTTAACTTCTTCTTCAGGTTTTACCCATCTCCTTTCGCATTTCTGCATAAATGGATGCCACCAGGGCTGATAGCCCGGATCATTCGCGTGTGAGCTTTCGCCTGTATCCACTAAGATAAGACCTTCCGGATGTTCAATAAGCCAGCATCCAATCGGGAGACGTAGACTCCAGTCTTTGTCTCTCAAAATATCCACGACGCGGGCTGGACGTGCTTCATAGCGGGCTAACTGATGCCGGCTTTTGATCTGAACATCTCCGGTTTGCAGGCAATGTATTTTCATGTCATCCTCTTAACGCAACAAGTGTTGCATTAATACTAGGCTTTGAGCGCAATGAGAGCAACATCTGAAGAAAAAGAATCACTCGACGCAGTAAAAGAAAGAACCGGTGGACGCAGTGCTAAAGTCAGGGAGGCTGTGTTGCAGGCTGCCCGGCAGATACTTATGGAACAAGGAGCGAATGCCCTGACACACCGAAACGTCGCGCATCTTGCCGGAGTCAATGCGTCGACGGTCTTTCGTCGATGGCCTGACAGAGCAAGATTGATTGCCGATGTGTTCAAAAGTGCCGCTGAAAGCATGGTTACCCTTCCAGACAGCGGCAACCTGTCCGAAGATTTGTATGAATTTTTGCATAGGATTTCCTCCATGCTCGCTTCATCAGAGGGCAGGAAATGGGTACTGGGCGCTATTAGCGCGACCTCGTCGGGGGATGGCATGGTTGAATCTGCTATTCGGGAGGTCTGGGAGCAAAGGTTTCAGCAGGCGGAAATCATGTTTGAACGGGCAGCTTTGCGTGGCGAGGCTGGCTATGAGGGGCAGCGCAGAGCCATACTTGAAACACTTATTGCTCCTGTCTGGTTCAGAATTCTGATTACTCAGGAGTCTGTAGATGAGGAATATCTGGTGGCAAATATCAGCCGAGTTTTAGAGCAGATGTTTTGATCGCGTTTTTTATTAAGACCGAACTCGGGATGATAAAGCTCGCTATTTTGAGATAAAACAGATTAAAGACACTTTCAGAAACCAGCGGTATGTCCGCAGATCGCTCACAGCAGACCTTCAGCGTCATGTGTTTGTCTGCTCTGTGCCAGAAGCGGACGTTACTGATTTTAACATTCAGAAAAGGTAGGCGTACCAACCGATGTAACAAATGTCTGCTAAAATTTCATATGGTTTTTTAGGAGAATAGATTTCATATGCGAATTCCTGATTATCCTTCGCGAGATTCTGATAAATGGGCACAGGTAGATGCCTGGTTTTCTGAAAAGCTCGCCCCTGAAGACTCAGATTTAAAATACACTCTCGCTAATAACATAGATCAAGGATTGCCCACACACGATGTATCTGCTTTGCAGGGGAAAATGCTGGCCATTTTCATTCGTATGTCACGTGCTGTCCGTGTTCTTGAAATAGGCACGCTTGGGGGTTATAGCACCATATGGATGGCCAGGGCTCTCCCACCACATGGAAGCGTAACGACAATTGAATTCAACGAGCATCATGGAGAGGTTGCTCGCCAGAATATAAACAATGCGGGGCTGGCTGAGCGCGTAACGTTGCGTATTGGGGCAGCACTTGATGTCTTGCCAACACTTAAAGCCCCCTTTGACCTGATTTTTATCGATGCTGATAAAGTGAATAACCCACACTATCTTGAATGGGCTATCAAACTGTCGCAACAAGGTACTGTTATCGTGGGGGATAACACTGTGCGCGGTGGCGGTGTAATCGACTCCAGCAGTGATGATCCGAACGTTAAAGGTCTGCGAGAATTTGTTCAGATGATTTCTGAGGATGAGCGACTTGAAGCTACAGCGGTACAGACTGTTGGTGAAAAAGGATGGGATGGTTTCGTCATGGCTATCGTTAAAGCCCGGTGATTATATTTTTCGCTAAGAAGAACGAACTCATCGCCAGCTCTTAATCACAACTTCTAAAGGATTGTCAAAAGCTGTGCTGCTTGAGTTATGCCCAGAGCTTCAGCTCCTCGCTCATAACAGACCAATCAATCCTTCAGAGGAACTGCCATGAACAGCATGAAACTAACTAACATTTCTCACCACTCACATCATATTTTTTGAAAACCACGTGAAGAGACGAAGTAGGTACAGATAGAGTAGGCAATGACAGCTCCAGGCTACTTTGACAGACTTAATCGTTAATGACTAAACCCCTGCCATAAAGGCAGGGTGCTCGCTAAATGAGTCCTTTCTGGAAAAAAGTAACCCGTGTCGCTTCATTCAAATCCATACTTTTCATTGCTTCAGGTGCCACCCAGATAATTTCCTGAAATTCCTCGTTAAAGGTAATATTCCGGTTAGCGGCAATGCAGTCAAATATAAGATAAATCATGTAAATTTCTTCGGTGCTTCCATCTGGATACATTTTAGTCCGGATATCATCACGAAATGCCCACGGCTTAACATCAATGATACGAAGTTCCTCACCTAGTTCTTCCATGATTTCGCGCCTTAGAGCAGTTTCCATCATTTCACCGGGTTCCATTCCCCCGCCAGGCAGAGCCCACTGCCCCGGAAAAACCCCACGGTCGGAAGCCATTTTACAAAGCAGATACTCACCGTCATTTTGTATCACAGGGCACACGATTATTCTCTGGCGCATTTTATCTCCTTAACATCATTGCTTTCTGAATTACCCTATCAGAAAAGGTGTCAATTTCACCCGGATGATTACAAATCATAACCCGCTGACGAAGATGTTTCGGAAGATTATCTGTAAAATGCTGATATTCCGCTGATCGCTCTCAGCAGACCTTCAGCCACATACTTGTATGCTGTGTGCCAAAAGCGGAAGTTGGTAAGCCTTGGTTCAATTGAGCATGAGTGAGTGCTAATGGATACTTGTCGTGGATGTGGAACGTTGGATCGTTACCAATAGACAAACCTCCACGCCAGGAATTATTTTATAAGTAAGAAATATTAATCCAAAAAAACCTGGTCTATAAATGCGCCGTAAAAATGTGAACGATTATCAAGCTTTTATCGCAGTTGCCCGTGAAAAAAGTTTCACAAAAGCGGCCGCTCAGTTAGGTGTCTCGCAGTCGGCGCTGAGCTACACCGTAAGGACTCTTGAAGCAGATCTTGGCCTTCGCCTTCTTACCCGTACCACGCGTAGCGTTTCTGTGACAGAAGCTGGCGAGCGGCTACTTTCCCGTATAGGACCACATTTTGACGAAATTGAAAGTGAGATCGCCGCACTCAGCGGGTTGAGAGAAAAACCAGCCGGTACTGTGCGTATTACTGCCGTTGAACATGCAGCCGATACAATTCTCTGGCCTAAACTCGCCCCGGTGATGCTTGAGTATCCCGATATCAACATTGAAATTATCAGCGAGTACGGACTCAAAGATATTGTCGCTGAGCGTTATGATGCTGGCGTTCGGTTGGGCGAACAGGTCGATAAGGATATGGTTTCCCTGCCACTTGCCAAGGACTTCCGTTTTGCAGTGGTCGGAGCGCCCTCTTATTTCATGAGGAAGTCCTATCCGGGAACGCCTCGTGATTTAAACGATCATAGCTGTATCAGATTACGCCTGCCCACTCATGGCGGATTCTATATCTGGGAGTTTCGCAAGGATGAGACGGAAATTAAGGTCCGTATTGATGGACGAGCGACTTTCAGCACAATAAATATGATGAGGCAGGCCGCCCTTGATGGACTGGGACTTGCTTATCTGCCGCTAGATATCGTGGAGAATTATCTTGAAAACGGGATGTTAGTCCAGGTGCTGACAGACTGGTGTCCACCGCGTCCCCCCTATCATCTTTACTACCCCAGCCGTCTGCAACATTCTCCGGCATTTGCACTTGTGCTCAAAGCACTCCGTGCCCCATAACCTTTGAGCGCTGTTTGTCCTGTTTCATGTCGAACTCAGTGACTTATAACCCTATTAATAAAACCTCCTTCTAAGCCCATGCGAAATTAAGCATCTAATTTCTCAATACTAAAGAGATTAAGATGGCCGCTGAAACAATCCATGTTCTTTCAGCGGCCAGGGCCGCCATCATGTATATGAAGGAGTCTTGCAATGAGTAAAAAAACAGGTGGGTTAAGTCGCCGTAATTTTATCCTGACGAGTTCAGTGGCCTCAGCAGGATTACTGATGGCGGGTCATGCCTCAGCCATGCTCTCATCTACACCTAATACATCTGGCACCACTACACACGTAGATGGCATCACAATCACCAGCGTTCTGTTCCGGAACAATGAGATAATGATGTCGGGAAATATCTACGTCCCCCCGGATTTCAGCGAAAACCGTCAATACGCTGCTATTGTCGTTGTCCACCCTGGTGGTGGCGTTAAGGAACAGACAGCTGGACTTTATGCCCTCAAACTGGCTAAAGAAGGATTTGTCACCCTGGCGTTTGATGCCTCCCATCAGGGGGCTAGTGGCGGATTACCGCGTTTTGTTGATGACCCCATGAAGCGAGTCGTCGATTTCTATAGCGCAGTCGATTACCTGACGACTCTGCCTTATGTCGATAATAATCGAATCGGCGCATTAGGCGTTTGTGCAGGCAGTGGTATCACGGTTAAAGCGTCGATGACGGAACGCCGAATCAAAGCGCTGGCAACGGTCAGTGCCGTAGATGTTGGAGCGGCGACCCGTAAAGGCTGGGAAGGAACAACATCAGAATCTGAACTCATTCCAACTCTGGATGCGGTTGCTAAACAGCGCACAGTCGAAGCAGCAGGCGGCGCACCGGTTTATGTCAACTATGTGCCCAAATTGGGTGATACCAGTGCCCCCAATGATCTTCAGGAAGCTGCGGACTACTATCTGACCGAACGCGGAAAATATCCGACTTCTACCAATCAAATGCTGATGACAAGTATCAGCACGCTGGCGTCTTTCACCGGATTTGAAGGAGCGGATGTCTATTTAACACAACCACTTCTGATTGTAGCCGGCAGTAAAGCAGGATCGCTCTGGCACAGCCAGGAATTACACAACACTGCGGCCTCTGTTCAAAAAACGCTGCATATCATTCCGGGTGCCACCCATATGGACCTCTATGATGGTCAGGGTGCAACGGTTGCAGCGAGTAAGCTGGCTCCTTTCTTCAAGAAAAATCTCGCATAGGTATGACTATCCATGAAACAAACTCCACTACTAGAAAAATTTCCACTTGGTAAAAGTGTGACGCTGCGCAACCGTATTGTGATGGCTCCGATGACGACCTGGGCGGGTAATGAAGACGGCACGGTATCTGATGAGGAAGAAGCATATTATCGTCGACGCGTTCAGGATATCGGGCTGGTCATTACTGGCTGTACACATGTTCAGGAAAACGGCATTGGGTTTACGGGAGAGTTTGCTGCGTATGACGACAAATTTATTCCCGGTTTAAAGCGCCTTGCTATGGCTGCAAAAAGCGGTGGAGCACCGGCAATCTTACAAATATTCCATGCAGGTGTGAAAACCAGCCCTGAACTGGTTTCGGATATTGTGGCTGCAAGTGCTATTCCCGGAGACGCCGGTCCTTTCGCACCGTCCGTTACCCCTCGTGAACTGACATGCACTGAAGTCGAAACTGTTATTCAGGCTTTCGGGGAAGCAACTCGCCGTGCAATAGAAGCAGGATTTGATGGTGTTGAGCTACATGGTGCCCATGGCTTTTTACTTCAGAACTTTTTCTCACCTCATTCCAACCGTAGAGAAGATCAATGGGGCGGCTCTCTTAAAAACCGTATGCGTTTCCCGCTCAGCGTCATTGAGAGTGTGCGTAAAACGATTGCTGAGCACGCAACCCATCCCTTCCTGATGGGATACCGCATTTCCCCGGATGAGCATTACGAAGATGGGTTGCGCATTGATGAGTCGCTTCAGCTGGTTGACCGCCTGGTCGATGAGGGTATTGATTATCTTCATGTATCACTCGGTAATGCACTTGAAGCCAGACCAGTTGATGCACCGAATGGTCCCAAAGTCATCGAAATCGTGCGTGATCACCTTGCTGGACGTATACCTCTGATTGTTGCCGGGCAGTTGCGAACACCAGAGCAAGCCGAGGATGCTGTAAAAGCAGGCGTATCATTGACGGCAGTAGGTCAGGGTATGGTTATGAACCCAGACTGGGTTCAATTCGTGGATGGCAAAGCTGACGGAAAAATTGCTCTCAGTATTGCTGCATCAGACGTAGAGAAACTTGCTATACCCCAAAAACTGTGGCGTGTAATTGAGGAAACGACTGGCTGGTTTAACATCCGTTAAATACGGCTAACCGTGATGAACGCGGTGCGTTTTATCAAAAAAAGAACTGCCGCTGCATCAGATCGTCAAAAGCTTTCCTGTCGGGCCTTCCGGCGATAAGCAAATTGCTTTCCTCCGTCGCGTTTTTACTGAAATCCCCGCCTTCCCTGCTGAACTGAAAAAAGCAGGCGTAGTGAATGTGCTGATTGCCACGGGTTATCCGCTGGCATTTTTCAGCACACATCCGCTCAAAAACCTTGAGGATATTAAAGGGACAACCTGGCGTTCAGCCAGTTTCTGGCATCAGGGTTTTCTGCGTAATGCCGGTGCCACGCCGGTAACCATGCCGTGGGGGCCGCAGACTGTGGAAGCCTTTAAAACCGGTACGCTGGACGGCATTATGGTCAATGTCGACAGCGGTTATGATCTTAAAATTCAGAAGATGGCACCTGATGTTTTAGTCTCGAAAGAGCTGTGGCTGGGCCATGTTTATCTGCTGGTGATGAATCAGAAAGTCTGGAACGAACTGGCGCAGCAGGATAAAGACGCCATCACCCGCGCTGCTACCCTGGCCTACAAAACCGCCTGTTCAGTGATGGATAGCAATTTTGAACCACAGCTCGATGCCCTGCGAAAAGACGGCGCAAATGTCCGCGAGCTGCAACACAGCGAAGTGACCCACTGGAAACAGGTTACCCGCTATCAGGACGCTCAGGCTCAGTGGGTAAAACAGCAAGAAGCGCAAGGCAACACACTGGCCGCGCCAGTGATGGAAAAAGTCAGCGTGATGATGACTGAGTCGATGAACTCCCGCTGACCGGCGCTTAGCAGCAGGTGCTCAGGTCGGGTCGCGTACGCCACGCGGTCAGGTTTATCGTGTAAACTGAAAGCCAGCACCTGCAATGTCTGTAATCTGAGGAGTCATCAGAATGAATAAAGAACTCAACGAATTCGAACGTTTTGTTATTGAAAATAAAGGGACCGAGCGCCCTTATACCGGTGAATATAACGAGCACTTCTCCCCGGGCCGTTATGTCTGCAAAAGATGTTCTGCGCCGCTGTATTCGTCAGAACATAAGTTTGAGTCTCACTGTGGCTGGCCCGCTTTTGATGATGAAATTCCGGGTGCGGTTGAGCGCGTACCTGATGCCGATGGCCGCAGAACCGAAATTGTCTGTGCCAACTGCAAGGCGCATCTGGGGCATGTCTTTGAGGGAGAATATTTAACCGAGAAGAATCTGCGTCACTGTGTGAACTCCGTTTCAATGGTTTTTGAAAGCGCAGACCAGCAAGGTAATTATCACAAGGCGGAATAAGCAGGAATCAATGTGAAAAAGGGCCGCTCAGGAGCAGCCCTTATAAAGAAAACGCCAACAATATCATCATAGCGTGATGTCTTATCCTGAGGGACTCAGTAAATCTCATGCCATGGTTGACGTGTTTACTGACCGCCAGTCGCAAAGAATGTGCCGCTGTAAGGTATCGGCAGATAATCATGGAAAATCTGCTTCAACGTGTGTTCCGGTTGGATATCCGCAAACAGTTCCGGATATAGTGTCTTCGCCATAAACTCCGTCGCAGCAACGTGCCATGGACTTAAGTAGAAATTCTGCCAAATTATCCCCGTTCGGCCATTATGCAGGGCTTTCAGTTCACGTAATCCATTCTGTCTGGCCGTTAATTCACGCAGGCTTTGCTGCGCCATGTCGGGGGTGATCGCCGGCCCGAGTTTCAAATCATTCTGATCTTCAGCAGCACCCGCGCCGGTAGCGATGTAGACTTCGGGTTGCGCCATGATCACCATTTCCTCATTTAATCGTCCAAAGACGCCCTGTACCGTTTTGCTGGCGATGTTATCACCCCCGGCAAGGGACAGCAGTTCACCAAGACTTCCCTTTACCGCCGTCACGCAACATTCATTCCGGCGTCCAAGATGTAGCTGAAGCAGCACGGTCGGCTTTTTCCCGTGGTAGGAAGCCAGGCGCTCATGAATGACCTGCATATGCGCATCGTAAAAGCGATTGAAAGCCTGCGCTCTTGCGCTCTGATTAAGCACTTCGCCCAGGATAGCCACACTGCGCGTAGTATTTTTAAGCAGATGCACACGGAGATCTATTTTAACAACCGGAATATGCGCGGCGTCGAGCATGGCTTTTAGCCGTAAATCTGCATCGTCATAGCGCGCCAGACTCGGCAAAATGACCAGATCCGGTTTGAGCGCCAGCACCTTTTCAGGATTCATGTCATTAGTCCCGCCCAGCCCCAGCGACGGAATAGCCAGCATATCGGGAAATTTTCGCGCAAATATCGCCCAGATCTGACTGTCATATTTCTTCAAATCAAGGGGCCAGCCGACGATGCGTCTGACCGGATCGCCGGGTTCCAGCATCGCCAGCGTATAGAGCATGCGACTTTCTCCCAGCACAATACGCTGCGGATTATCCGGAACTTCAACATGATTGCCGTCGATATCGATGACAGTTCGCGCCTGAGTTTTCAGACTTATCAGCGCCAGAAACAACATAAGCAGCAGGCTAACCAGCACATGCAGCATACGCTTCTGGCCGCGAACAGAAGCCATATTCAGATTAGAATTCAACACTTGCCTGCACCATTAAATTACGGGTTTCACCTTCCCGCACGCGAAGATTACCGCCGCTGGAGGTGTAATAATGTTTATTAAACAGATTATTCAGGTTCAGTTTCAGCTGGGTTTTCTCACCGAACAGGTGGTTATTCCAGGCCACGAAACTGTCAGCGACGACATAATCAGGCAGCGTGAAACTGTTTTCCGGATCCCCCGCCCGCGTGCCGACATACCGTGCTCCCCCGCCGATGCGGAAATCCCCCGGCAGGCCGTTAATGGTCAGGTTATGACTCAGATAAAGTGCCCCTGAATGGCGTGGCGCGTTTTGCAGGCGGTTACCATTATTGGCGGAATTCACGCCATCATCGACAATTTCCGCTTTGTCATAGCTGTAATTCGCGCTGACATCCCAGTCAGGCAGAATTTCACCGTTGAGCTCAAATTCAGCACCGCTTGAGCGCGCTTTATCAATGGCGCGGGTGTTGCCGTTGATGCTGAGCGACATATCGCGCTCATCAATACGATACAGCGCCACACTGGCAAACAGGCGCGGAGTCATCTGCCATTTGCTGCCCACTTCCCAGGTCGTGCCCTGCTCCGGCTTGCCGACGTTGCCGTCATCATCAACATCCGTGGACGGGGTAAAGGACTTGCTGACGCTGCTGTACAGGGACACATCAGGCGTGACTTTATAAATCAGCCCTGCCTGTGGCAGGAATTTATTGCCTTCGGAATCCAGGGTCTGAACAACCGGATCAAATCCCTTTGAAGCACGCTGTTCATAATGCTGATAACGGCCGCCGACGACGGCAATCCAGTTGGGAGTCAGCGAAATACTGTCTTTTGCATACACTGAACGGCTGTGGATACGGTTCAGATTATTTCCGTTCGCGGTATTCTCTGTTGTGCTGTCGACGACCGGTGAGAGGATGTCGTATTGCGGATCATTATAGTTAAAGCTGCTGTTCGCCTTGCCCTGATATTGATGAGCACGATAGGTCTGGTTCATCTCATAATCCGTACCCAGCACAATATTGTGATTCATGCCCAGAATGTCCTGAGAGCCCAGCAAATCCCAGGAAACATATTTGGTCTTGTGATTAAAGCCGCGGTTAGCATCCGCCCTGCGCGTCACCGCACCGGTTGTGGTGTTCACTGCGGTTACCCTGACTTCGTCATTGTCGTAGCGGCGCTGGTTCCAGCCAAGCGTGAGACGGGTACTCCAGTCGTCGCTGAACTGCCAGTCATAATGAGCGTTCAGGGTTTTATTATGCCCCCAGGCCCGGTTTGACTTGTCGTCCAGCCGGTCTTTATAGCCGATATCGATCGGTTTACCGTTAATAAAAGCGGTACCGCGATCGTAAGGAATGTCGTAGCGATAATCAGAATAGCTGATCAGGAAACTGGCCTTTTCGCCATACCATTGCAGAGAGGGAGAGAGTAACGTGTGCTTGTCGCTGCCAAAATTACGCCAGTAATCCTGATCTTGTTTTTCAGCGATCATGCGAAATGCAAACCCGTTACCCAGCGGGCCGGTAACATCCACTGTCCCTGCGCCGCCGCCCTCACTGGCATAACGCCCGCTGATTTTCGTATGCCAGTCGTATTGCGGCTTTTTGCTCACAAGATTAATCACGCCACCCGGATTTTGGATCCCATACAGTAAAGAAGCAGAGCCTTTCAGCACTTCAACCCTTTCAGTGGTGGCATCAAAATTGAGGCCCTGGCTGCTGCGTACGCCGTCACGATAAACAGAACCATCAGAGTTGGAACCGAAGCCACGGCGGACAAAGCCATCCTCCGTGCCCGCCAGCGTATTGCTCTCGCTCACACCCGCAACAAAACGCATCGCGTCAGAAAGGCTCTCAGCCTGATAGTCATCCAGCTGTTGCCGGGTCACCACGCTGACCGACTGCGCTTCGTCAAGACGAGGTGTCGGCGTTTTGCTGGCAACAGAACTTGAGCCTGCGCTGTACCCCTGATTATTTTGCTCCTGACCGCTAATCGTCAGGGTATCGCCATCGTCTGCCGAATAACCGGTATTAGGGGTTATCATCGCGACGCCATATAAGGCGGCAATTAATGCAGGATGGTGTTTTCTTTTAAAATTAAATAACGCTTTATTATTCATTTAATTCGACCTGGTATGAAAATGACGCCTTTTTCCGTAAAAAAATTGCCAGATAGCGTTAAAACAACATCCACATAAAGAAATGGGTTATATCTTCTGGCTGTTTACTGTCTTTTATTTTTATTCTGATGGGACAACAAATCGTCCCAGCAATGCAATTGATTATCATTCAACCACGCACTGATGTAGTAGTAAATTGTCTTTTTCAGTTTTCTGCTACATGAATACGCGTCAGGCCGTGCCTTTACTGGCAAAGCAGAGACAATATTAAGATGCTGATTTAATTCAAAATAGTAACAAAACATCTTCCCCCGAATGAAAATTCTAAGACTTTACTGCTCCGGATTAAAAATATCCTTCCCCCTAAAAACACTACATTGCTAAGATGGTGAAAGAGTCCGTTAACCCGATGTCATTTTTAAGTGATTAAAAATTAAGAGGATAAGTAAAACTCCATGGCAGAAGTGCGAAGTAAAAAAAGGATCGATGTTTTCGGAGAACGATATCGCGCACGGGCTCATACGCTCCCGCCAGGATTGCAAACCGTTGCGTCTTACATCCAGAACAATCGCGAGACAGCGCTGGACGCGACGGCCATGGAGATTGCTGCCGCCACAGAAGTTTCCGATGCGACGGTAATACGTGCTGTCCAGGCATTAGGTTTTGCTGGCTTGCGGGATATGAAAAAAACGCTGGAGGCGTGGTTTGGGACATCGGTCAATTCTGAAGAAAAGATGATCACCACAGTCAGCGAACTCTCGTGTGATATGACGTCAGGAATGGACTTTGTTCTCGACGGCCATAAGCGCGCTTGTGATGCCCTGGCAGAACCCGCAAACCGACAGGCTATTTCTGAAGCCATTGCCTTACTGGCCGGTGCCCGTCAGGTGGCGCTGTTTGGTATCAATGCGTCCGGCATTCTGGCCGAGTACAGTGCGAGACTGTTCACCCGCATTGGCATTCCCGCTATCTGCCTTAACCGTTCGGGAATTGCGCTGGCGGAACAACTGATCGGCTTGCAGCGTGGAGATGTGCTGATCATGATGGCGCAGAAGAGTGCGCACCGTGAGGGAAAAACAACGGTACATGAGGCGAAACGTCTGGGTATTCCGATAATATTACTGACAAATGCCGCGGAATCCTTTTTCACCAGGGAAGCCACCGTCGTTATCAATGTGCCGCGTGGGGGTGAGAATGGCAGAATGCCACTTCATGGCACTGTCCTGGTGTGTCTTGAGATGCTGATTTTGTCCGTCGCTTCCGCATCTGCATCGCGAACCATGAAAACGATGAAGCGGATCCAGGATCTGAACAAAGCCTTGAATGCTCCCCGTTCTAAATGAAGATCATGTAACGGATCTGCGTAATTACACAGCGGGTTAAATTTTTTATTCCTGAGATCCTCTCCCCTCAATGCTCAGGGATATTACTTACGCGCGCGACATGTCGTAAATAACGTCCTGATTATTTAGCGAAATAATTATTTTTTGGTGTAATCGTCATTCTCTTACTAACATTAAGGCAGCTAATGTAATCGTGTGATTATTCACTGACATTAGCCAGGATAAGCAGTGATTATGAGGGGGTAAGCTCCCTTCTTACTATCAAAAATATGGCGATATATGGAGATGTCCAAATGACTGATCATCAAAGGCCTGCCACTGAAGTTTATAACGAAACGTTGATTGAGCCTGCGAACGGAGTGCCGCTTAAACGTATTTCGTGGAGTGCTATTTTTGCCGGCGTCATTATTTCAATGGTGGTTTATTTGTTACTGGCAATATTAGGGACAGCCATCGGAGCCAGTACCATTGATCCCCTGAAAGAGCAAAACCCGCTCGATGGATTAGGGAAAGGAGCGGCCATCTGGACAGGCATCAGCATGTTGATTTCCATTGCGGCCGGGGCCTATGCCAGCGGACGACTGGCTCAGCGTGAGGGAGCTTTGCATGGCGTATTGATGTTTGGTGTAAACACCTTAATCTGCACCTGGTTCCTGATTGTGGTCGTCAATAATGCGGTCAGCGGTGCAGCCAGTGTTGTGGGATCTGGGTTACAAACGTTAGGCAGTGGAATATCTGCCGCTGCGCCACCGGTAGGTCAAATGGTAAAAGACAAGCTGGGAGAAAATAATATTAATCTCGACAGTCTGCAGAATGAACTTGAAACCACTCTGCGCCAGACCGGGAAACCGGAGTTGCAACCAGAGAACCTGCAAAATAAAGCCGAGGGTGAAGTAAACAATGCCCAAAATCAGGCGGCTGACACCAGTAATCATCCGCAAACCGCCGATACGGATCTCACTAATTTTATTAAAGGTTTAATTAGTCGTAATGCAGATACATTCCAGGCAGCTGACCGTGACGCGTTGAAAAATATCATTAAAGCCCGTACCGGAAAAAGCGATCAGGAAGTCGATCAGATTGTCAGCCAGGCTGAAAAAACCTATCAACAGGCCCGTGCTAAATATGAAGAACTGAAACAGCAGGCAGAGCAGAAAGCCCGCGAAGCCGCTGAAAAAGCAGCTGCTGCAACGGCGAAAGCCAGCTGGTTTACCTTTGTGATGTTAGTGATCGAAGCCATTCTGGCGGGCTTTATGGGTATGCTGGGGCGCCGTACTCAACCCCGTGCTGTTTATACCCATCAGCGCCCGTTGTAATGACAGCCCTGTAAATGTCCTGATGTAAAACACGGGAGGAGATAGCAATATCTCCTCCTTTTTTATTCAGTCCCGGAAGCTGCTTCACCTGCCCTTTTGTTCCTCGCCTGCCCCTTTTAGTTTTGTTTTCGCTGACCCGCTCGCCTCACTCAACAAAGAGATGCCCTTCCCGAAAAATGATACTTTGATCACACTCCATAAATGTTAACGTTAACATTCGTGATTAACATCATAATTTGCGCTTTATGAATCTTTGAAAACTCATATGTTAACGTTAACAATATGACTCCTTGTGACGATTCAAACCCGGACATGCCATGAAAAACAGTCAACGAAGTCATTACGCATTGCTGAGTGGTTTACTTTTTTCCTTTTTCTACACCTGGTCTTCCGCCTTCTCGCTTATCTCATTGTGGCTGAGCCAGAAGGTCGGGCTGAAAGGCACTGAAACAGGCTTGTTTTTTTCCGCTGTCGCGCTGACCGCACTTTGTGCACAGCCACTGTACGGTTTCATTCAGGACAAACTGGGGTTGCGTAAAAACCTGCTCTGGTTTCTGGGTTTTCTGTTACTCATCAGCGGGCCTTTCTTTATTTTCGTTTTTGCGCCGCTGCTGAAGATCAGTATTTTGTCTGGCGCTGTGGCGGGCGGTTTGTATGTCGGTGCGACTTTTTTTGCCGGGATCGGTGCGCTGGAGTCTTACACCGAGCGCGTCAGTCGTATTCTTGGATTTGAGTTCGGTAAAGCCAGAATGTGGGGTTCACTGGGCTGGGCCGTCGCAACCTTCTTTGCCGGGATGCTGTTTAATATCAATCCCAACCTCAACTTCTGGATGGCTTCCTGTTCGGCTGCCATTTTTCTGCTGCTGCTATGGCAACTTCGGGAAGTGAAAACGGATGCCCTGAGCCAGCTCGAATACGGCAAATCCAGCACCCTGACGCTCAGCGATGCGATGACCCTGTTCCGCCTCCCGCGGTTTTGGGCGCTGATTGTTTTTGTTACCGGCGTCAGCGTCTACAACGTCTACGACCAGCAATTCCCGGTGTATTTCGCGTCACTGTTTTCTGATGTCCGCCACGGCAACGAGATGTACGGTTTCCTTAACTCTTTCCAGGTGTTTCTGGAAGCGGGCGGCATGTTCCTGGCGCCTTTTGTTGTCAACAAAATCGGGGCGAAAAACGGACTGTTACTCAGCGGGACGATCATGGCACTGCGCGTGTTTGGATCAGGCCTGGCAGCGGATGCGGTCACCATTTCCTGCATGAAATTGCTGCACGCTGTTGAGCTGCCCATCCTGCTGATTGCGATGTTTAAATACATTACCACCCGCTTTGACCCGCGCCTTTCCGCAACGCTATATCTGGTTGGGTTCCAGTTCATTACGCAAGTCTGCGCCAGTGTGTTGTCGCCACTGGCCGGTCACGGGTATGACCTGCTGGGTTTTGCTGACACTTACATGATCATGGGGACGCTGGTTCTGGTGCTCACTCTCGTTTCCGTTTTCCTGCTGACCGGCGAAAAAAGCCAGGCTCCACCTTCCCCGGCATCCAAAAACATGCTTCTGAATAAAAGTGAGATGGTATGAATACAAAACTTGAACGCGCGCAACTGGCGCTTAATCAGGCAACAAACCAGCGCGGTAACGCCTTTTATCCCAACTTTCACCTCGCCCCTCCGGCCGGCTGGATGAATGACCCGAATGGCCTGATTTATCATCAGGGGGTATATCACGCGTTTTATCAGCACCACCCGTTCAGTGAAAACTGGGGGCCAATGCACTGGGGGCACGCCACCAGCAAGGATATGGTGAGATGGCAGCATCAGCCGGTGGCACTGGCGCCGGGAGAAGAATTCGACCGCGACGGTTGCTTCTCCGGCAGTGCCGTCGATGACAATGGCACGCTGAGCCTGATATACACCGGCCACGTCTGGCTCAATGGTGAAGGCAATGACAGCGCCATCCGCGAAGTACAATGTCTGGCAACCAGTCAGGACGGTATTCATTTTACCAAACAGGGTGTGGTGCTGACGCCGCCGGAAAATATCATGCACTTTCGCGATCCGAAAGTGTGGCAGGAAGACGGTCACTGGTGGATGGTCGTCGGTGCCCGTGACGCCAGCGATTGTGGACAGGTACTGCTTTATAAAGGCACCAGCTTGCGCGACTGGACGTTTGATCGCGTTCTCGCCAAAGCCGACGCCGGTGACGGTTACATGTGGGAATGCCCGGATTTCTTCCCGCTGGGCGATGAACATATTCTGATGTGCTCGCCGCAAGGGATCCGCACGCAGGGCCATGATTATCAGAACTTATTCCAGAGCGGTTATCTGCGCGGGCACTGGCAGCCGGGTCAAAACTTTGAGATTACGCAAGGCTTTATGGAACTCGACCACGGGCATGATTTTTATGCGCCGCAGTCATTCACTGCGGCTGACGGACGCCGGATCATTATCGCCTGGATGGATATGTGGGAATCGGTGATGCCGTCCAAAGAAGAAGGCTGGGCGGGCTGCCTTACCCTGCCCCGCGAGCTGACGTTACGTGACGGAAAAGTCCGCATGATGCCGGCAGAGGAAGTCTGCACACTTCGCCGGGAACATCGCCCGCTGACGCCCTGCGTGCTGAAAAGCAGCGTGCAGCAACTTTCTGAAAATGCTCAGGCAACTGAAATTATCCTGCAATGGGATCTCAGTCATTCGGACGCAGAACGCTTTGGCATCACGCTCGGCGACGGTCTTTGCCTGTTCGTGGACAAACAGACACAAAGACTCTTTCTGAACCGGGATTATGCCGCATACAGAATTCAGGACAGCCGCAGTGTCGCGCTGCCGGAAAGCAATCATCTGGAATTGCGTGTCTTTATCGACCGCTCATCGGTGGAAGTTTTTGTTAATCAGGGGGAGAAAACGCTCAGCAGCAGAATTTATCCGCAGCCGGACAAGCGCGCCCTTTCTCTCTTTGCAGAAAAAGGACAGGCCATGTTAAGTCAGGGAGATAGCTGGGCACTGCGCACCGAATAACGTCACAAAGAAGCGCGCTCAAGCAGCGGGGAGGAAATCTGGATCACTCCGCTGTTCGGGCGCTGTTCGATCAGATGCAATACCGCTTCACGGCCTATCTCGCGGTGCGGCAACTGCACCGTGGTCAGCGGCGGCTGGAACAGATCACCGATACCGACCATGTTGTCATAACCCAGAACCGCCACCTGCTGCGGAATGGTGATGCCTTTCGCCAGCAATACCTGATAGGCCAGAAATGCAATACGATCGTTGCCGCACACCAGCACATCAAAATCCGGCTTATCGTGCGGGGTAAATTCATTAAGTAAAGCCACCACATCGCGATAATGCTCATCACCTGACGCCATATGGAACTGGCGCAGTTGTTGTGCAGGCAATCCGGCTTCCTGCCATGCCGCTTCCGCGCCCGCCCTTCTGCAAATCCCGGCAGGTATGGAAGCGGGTAAATAAAAGCATAGCGGACGCTGGTAACCTTTCTTGATCAGGGCTTTCATCGCCTGATACTGCCCTTCAAAATCATCAGGAATGTAACCCGGCAGCGCGTGTCCGCGGCTCAGGCAGTTTGCCAGCACCAGGTTTTTATCCAGCAGACGTTCCGGGATTTCTACTTCACGCAACCCCATGGTCGTAAAGATAATACCGTCCGGGCGCTGAGAAAGCAGCTGACTGACCGCCCGCTTACTGTCTTCCTGCGACGTGATATTGACCAGAAAACTGCTCCAGCCAAATTCACGCGCGGTCAGTTCTATCGAGAGAAGGAGTTCAACCGAAAATGGCGTGGTGGCGGTATCAAGCGCCAGCACACCCAGAGTCGAGACTTTGGTACTGCGGCCACGCATCTTGCGTGCGGAAAAATCAGGCACATAATTCAGGGCGCTGATCGCCGTCTGAACACGCGCCAGTGTCTCGGGCTTTAGCCGTTGCGGTTCGTTAATGGCGCGGGACACTGTCATCAGCGACACCGCGGCCAGTTGTGCTACTTCTTTCAGCGAAGCCATAACTCTCCGGTCCGGCAAAATTGACTCCCCTGATCCTACACAAAAAAAGGGTCAGGGAGTAAATCTATTCAGATCAGATCTGAGAGGAAAACGCCTTTAAGGTCGCGCTGTCGGGCAAAGCGGTCATTGCGCCTCTCGCGGTGGTGGCAAGCGCCCCGCACGCCAGCGCCTGATGAATGGTTTGCTGCCATGCGCTGTCCGAAGTTAGTGGCCAGTGTTGCGCCAGTCCGGCCAGCAGCCCGGCGACAAAGGCATCTCCTGCACCGGTAGTATCCACCGCCCGCACTTCGGGTGCCGGATAATGCTTCAGGCTGGCATTTTTCTTCCGGTAGACCGACACACCCTGTTTCCCCTGCGTGACCAGCAACATTTCGGGGTTATAACGATCACACAGGCGCAGCATTCCCTCGGACAACAACGCTTCTCCGGTCAGAAATTCCAGCTCGTCCTCCGATATTTTAATCACATCCGCCAGCGACAAGGCGCGGTCAAGATTGTCACGCAGCTGTTCCTCATCAGGCCACAAGTCATGCCGGATATTGGGATCAAAACAGACATATCCGCCTGCCGCTTTCATCTGCGCCATTGCCAGAAAAGCCGAAGACCGGGAAGGTTCTGCGGATAAGGCAATCGAGCACAAGTGTAAAAACTGTCCTGCGCTAAACGCCGGAATGTCGGTGGCCTGGAGGAATAAATCCGCGCCCGGACGCACCATAAATGTGAAGGAACGTTCGCCGTCTGCGTCGTTTTCCACCACCACCGTGGAAGTGCGGTGATGCGGATCAGGCGTCATGCACTCTGTATTGACGCCCTCATCATCCAGGGTTTTCATCAGAAAAGTCCCGAACGGGTCATCACCCACGCGTCCGATAAAAGCGCTGTCGCCGCCGAGACGACAGATGCCGACGGCAACGTTTGCCGGTGCTCCGCCCGGACATTTTAATAAGCGGCCATCCTGCTCAGGGATCAAATCCACCACGGCATCGCCAAGTACCCAAACCCGGTTATTCATCTTCATTCCCTTTTCATAATCCTGATAAATCGTCTGTCGATAAAATAGAAGAACCGGTTTAGCTAATCAAGAGCAAATGAATTTTCAGGACGACATTGGGAATTGCCAGCAAGATCACAAATCCAGCACAAGGCTGCCGAACTTCGTTGCGTAAATACATAACGGGTGTTTATTGTGCTCAGGAAAACCAGTTTAGCAATTTAGCAAAATGGTTTTCCCATAATAATTAAACTTCCTCTGAAGGGATAAAAATGATGATGAAACCTCGCTATCTTGCTGTTGCTATTGGACTTATTCTTTCTTCTGCGGCTCAGGGGGCCGATCTTTCTTCCAGTGCAATTGAAGCCCGCTTTGCGGCGATGGAAAAACGACTACAACTCGCTGAAAGCCGCGCCGCTAAGGCCGAAGCCCGTGCTACCCAGGCAGAACAGCAGGTTAAACAACTCGAGACACGCACCGCCAGCAACGAACAGCAAACCCGTCAGGTGGCCAAGACGGCTGAAATCACCCAGCAGCAAACTGCCGATGTGGCTAAACGCACCGAAACGTTAGCCAGCAATGCCAAAAGCAACAGCAGTGATAACAGCGGGTTTAAATTCAGTGGTTATGCCCGTTCCGGCGTGATCATGAACGATTCTGGCACCTCAACGGAAAGTGGCCCGTACGTCACCCCAGCCGGACAAACAGGCGGTGCAGTCGGGCGTCTGGGTAACGAAAATAACACCTACGTCGAACTGAATCTGGAGCACAACCAGACGATGGCCAGCGGTGCGACCTCCCGCTACAAAGTCATGCTGGCTGATGGTCAGCGCAGCTACAACGACTGGACCGGCGCGACCAGCGATTTAAATATCCGTCAGGCGTTTGTCGAACTGGGGTCGCTGCCGACATTCACTGGGGTCTGGAAAGATTCCACGCTTTGGGCGGGTAAACGCTTTGACAGAGATAATTTCGACATTCACTGGCTGGATTCCGACATCATCTTCCTGGCGGGTACCGGCGGCGGGATCTACGACGTCAAATGGGGCGATAACCTGAAAAGTAACTTCTCGCTTTACGGAAGAAACTTTGACGATCTGAAAGACGACAATAACGACGACACCCGCATCGAAAACTACATTGTCACGGCCAACAACTATGCCGGTCCATTCCAGTGGATGCTGAGCGGCCTGCGTGCCAAAAATAATCAGGATCGTGAAAATACCGGCAACCAGGGGACCAGCACCGCCGCGGACACCGGCTTCCATACGATGCTGGCGTATCACGGCGACAGTTTCTACGGCCTGCGCGAAGGGACATCAAAAACAGCCTTGCTTTACGGGCACGGGCTGGGCGCAGAAGTGAAAGCGCTGGGCTCTGACGGACGTCTGACTGACGATGCCAGTACGCTGCGTCTGGCAACATATGGCATCACGCCGCTCAGCAAAAACTGGAGTATCGCCCCGGCGGTTCTGGCGCAGCAGAGCAAAGACCGTTATGTCTCTGGCGATGATTACAAATGGCTGACCTTTAACACGCGCCTGATCCAGCAAATTACCGAGAACTTCGAATTAGCGTATGAAGGCAGCTATCAGTATATGGATCTCAATCCACAGGGTTACAGCGATTACAACAAAGTGAAAGGCGGTTTCTACAAACTGACCTTCGCACCGACCTTCAAGGTAGGCGATATCAGCGACATGCTGAGTCGTCCGGAAATCCGCTTCTTCGCCACGTATATGGACTGGAGCAAAGAGCTCGACAGTTATTCCTCCGCGGACTCATTTGGTACTGACGGATTCACGGCGGGCGGACAATGGAACTTTGGCATCCAGATGGAAACCTGGTTCTAAACGGCAGGGTCTGATTTAAAAAAACGCCCGGCCAGACCGGGCGTAAATGATAATGAAAAACTAAGGGATTCTATGAATATCAATGCAATCGCGACTGAATTGCTTCCGCTGTTGGGTGGCAAGGAGAATATTGCCAGCGCGGCACACTGTGCCACCCGTCTGCGCCTGGTGCTGGCAGACGACAACCTGATCAACAAAAGTGCTATCGAACAGGTCGAAGGCGTTAAAGGCTGTTTCAGCAATGCCGGACAGATTCAGATCATTTTTGGTACGGGGCTGGTGAACAAGGTCTACGCCGAATTTATTAAAGTGGCCGGTATCAGCGAATCCAGTAAATCTGAAGCCGCGGATATTGCGGCGCAAAAGCTGAATCCGTTCCAGCGCATCGCCCGCGTGCTGTCGAATATTTTCGTGCCGATCATTCCGGCGATTGTGGCATCCGGCCTGCTGATGGGGCTGCTCGGCATGGTGAAAACCTACGGCTGGGCCAACCCGGAGAGCGCGATTTTTATCATGCTCGATATGTTCAGCTCAGCGGCGTTTATCATTCTGCCAATTCTGATTGGGTTCACCGCCGCGCGGGAATTTGGCGGCAACCCGTTCCTCGGCGCTACGCTGGGCGGCATTCTGACTCATCCGGCGCTGACTAACGCCTGGGGCGTCGCCAGCGGTTTCCATACCATGAATTTCTTTGGTATTGAGATTGCGATGATCGGCTATCAGGGCACGGTTTTCCCGGTGCTGCTGGCGGTGTGGTTCATGAGTTTCATCGAAAAACGCCTGCGTAAAATCATTCCGGATGCGCTGGATCTGATCCTGACGCCTTTCCTGACCGTGATCATTTCCGGCTTTATCGCTTTCCTGATTATCGGCCCGGCGGGTCGTGCGCTGGGTGACGGCATCTCCTTTATTCTCAGTACATTGATCACTCATGCAGGCTGGTTCGCGGGGCTGATATTTGGCGGGCTATATTCGGTTATCGTCATCACCGGTATTCACCACAGCTTCCATGCTATTGAAGCCGGTTTACTGGGTAATCCAAATATCGGCGTGAATTTCCTGCTGCCGATCTGGTCGATGGCTAACGTTGCGCAGGGCGGTGCCTGTCTGGCGGTTTATTTCAAAACGCGTGATGCGAAAATTAAAGCCATCGCAGTGCCTTCGGCGTTTTCCGCCATGCTGGGTATTACGGAGGCCGCAATTTTCGGGATCAACCTGCGCTTTATGAAGCCTTTTCTGGCGGCGCTCGCGGGCGGTGCGCTCGGCGGTGCCTGGGTGGTGGCGATGCACGTCAATATGACGGCAGTCGGTCTGACCGGCATTCCGGGGCTGGCTATCGTGCAGGCCAGCTCGATTCTCAGCTACCTGATCGGTTTGGTGATTGCCTTCGGCAGCGCATTCCTGCTGTCATTGCTGCTGAAATACAACACGGAGAGTGAGAAATGACGGAAACCAGTTTGCTGAAAAAAGCACTGTGCAGCGTGGTCGCCGGTCAGGTTAAAGCGGCGGCAGACCCTTACCGCCCCGGCTGGCATCTCGCGCCGCCGGTCGGGCTGCTCAATGACCCGAACGGATTTATTCAGCATAACGGTCGTTTCCATTTGTTCTATCAATGGAACCCGCTGGCCTGCGCGCACGGTGCTAAATTCTGGGGGCACTGGAGTTCGGCAGATTTACTCCACTGGCAGCATGAACCGCTGGCGCTGGCACCTTCAGAAGCCTACGAATCCCACGGCTGTTATTCAGGCTCAGCCGTGACAGATAACGGTCAGCTGACGCTGATTTATACCGGTAACGTGAAGTATCCCGATGGCAGCCGTACGGCATTTCAGTGTCTGGCGCGCGAAAATGCAGACGGCGAATTTGATAAAACCGGGCCGGTACTTAATCTGCCGGAAGGCTATACCGGACATGTGCGTGATCCGAAAGTCTGGCGGCATGAAAACCACTGGTACATGGTGCTGGGCGCTCAGGATCTCAGCCTCAAAGGCAAAGTGTTACTGCTGCGATCTGAGGATTTATCAGCCTGGGATCTTCTGGGGGAAATTGCCGGTTCAGGTTTATACGGGCTGGGCGAATTCGGCTACATGTGGGAATGCCCGGATTTATTCAGGCTGGCAGATAACGACATTCTGATTTGCTGTCCGCAAGGTTTAGCGGCGGAATCTGACCGTTATCTGAATACTTTCCAGTCGGGTTATTTTGTCGGGCAACTGGATTACGACAATGCGACCCTTGAGCACGGCGAATTCACTGAGCTGGATCTGGGCTTCGAATTTTATGCGCCGCAGACCACGCTAACGGATGACGGGCGACGCCTGCTGATTGGATGGATGGGAATACCGGACGGAGATGAATTTTTCCAGCCGACAATACAAAATGGCTGGCTGCATACGATGACCTGCCCGCGCGAACTGACGCTGGTGGCGGGTAAAATCATGCAAAAACCGGCACGTGAGCTGCAACAACTCCGTCGTGATGAACAGGCATGGCAGGGGATTGCCGACGATTGCCCTCCACTGGACATCACAAAAGCCGAGACGGAAATTGTCACAGAACAGGTTTTCAGCGCGGATTTAGGTGGCGACATGACGCTCAGCTTCGACGGGGAATGTCTGCGTTTAACGCGAAAAAACCGACGCACTGGCTTGGCGGAACAGCGTATCTGGCGCGGCGCGCTGCACAAACTAACGGTGTTAAGCGATGCGTCGAGCCTTGAAATTTTCATTAATGGCGGAGAAGCGGTGATGTCCTCACGCTATTTCCCTGTTTTACCGGCACAATTGAACTTGCGGGGTTCTCATCAGATTACGCTGCGCCACTGGTCGTTGGCGGAATGCGTGATAGAATAAATGTCTTTCCGGACAACAGAATATGGCGCAGTGAAAAAGACCAAACGCATCACTATCAGTGGCATAGCCGAACTGGCTGGCGTCTCAAAATCGACTGCCAGCCAGGTACTCAACGGACACAGCAAGAAGTTTCGAATCTCCGATCCCACCCGGGATCGGGTACTCGCTGTGGCGGCTGAACATCATTATCAGCCCAGCATTCACGCCCGTTCGCTCAATGTCACGCGCAGCTTCACACTTGGGTTGGTCGTCCCGGAAATGACCAACTATGGTTTTGCTGCCTGCTCCAACGAACTTGAGACGCTGTGTCGCGAGAACGGCATGCAGCTGCTGATTGCCTGCACGGATGAAAATACCAGTCAGGAAACCATGGTGGTCAATAATCTGATCCAGCGTCAGGTCGACGGACTGATTGTCGCATCCAGCATGCTCAGCGATGCAGAATACGTAAAAATCAGCCAGCAGTTACCTGTCGTCTTATTTGACCGCCATATGCAGGACACGCAGCTGCCGATTGTGGTCTGTGAAGCCATCGAATCCTCAGCAGAACTGGTCTCGCGTATAGCGCAAACCCAGCGTGATGAATTTTATTTTCTTGGCGGACAGCCGCGAATTTCCCCTACCCGTGACCGCCTCGCGGGTTATCAGCTTGGCCTGCAGCGGGCGGGTGTCAGCCTGAATCCGGACTGGATTGTTTACGGCAATTACCAGCCAAGCTCCGGCTATGAAATGTTTGCGCAACTGTGCGCCCGACTTGGACGTCCGCCCAAAGCACTTTTCGTGGCTTCCTGCGGCCTGATGGAAGGCGTTCTGCGCTATATGAGCCAGCATCAGCTGCTCGAGAGCGATATCCATCTGTGCAGTTTTGACGACCACTATCTGTACGATTCCCTTTCCGTGAAAATCGACACGGTCGCGCAGGACTGCGGGGAACTGGCTATGCACTGCTTCAGCATGATCAGTGACCTGATGAATGAACAACCCATCGCACAAACCCAATGCTTCCTGACCCCTAAATTGCACTGGCGTTCCCGGCACTTCTCGCAGATCAAATAAATAGTAAATACTCTCGCAACAAGATGATGTGATAATTCATTTCGCATCATCTGATTTATTCCGCCTGCATTGTTCTTTGTGGTCATCCATGCGGGGAGAGCACGTTGAGCATGTTGCGTCTGAACGGCAAATACCTGACTAATTTTCACACTTATAATTAACATCAGTACATATAAATTAATATTCCTGGCTAATTAAATTGCCCCCGCTGTGACGGGTTTCAAAATACATAAAGGTGCCCTCCTGTATATTTATACGGTGAATGTATTTAATTACCAGTGCAGGTAATCATAATGAATAAGAAATATAAATTGCATGAATTTCTTGATGTAAAAAGACTTCAAACTCTCCAGGATAATTTTAGTAAATCGATGATGATTGCCTTAGTGGTAGTCGATCAGGATGGCGTTCCGGTGACACAGGCCAGCGGGTTTTCAGATTTCTGCGCCCGGTCACGTCTTAATGAATCGCTGGCGAACCACTGCTACGAAAGTGATAACGCCGGTGGACGTGCCGCTATGGAGGCCGGAAAACCAGTGGTATACCGCTGTTACTGCGGCTTTGTTGAGTTCGCTGTGCCGATCATGATTAACGATCATTATCTTGGTGCGTTTATTTCCGGCCAGGTAAAAGTCGAGGAAGAGAAAGAGCGCACCATTCCCTATATTCTCGATAACAACGAAATATGGAAAGAAAATGAATGGTTGATCGACTTACATCATGATGCTAAACGCATGCCTTACGATCGTTTCGAATCGACCGCCTCCACATTATTACATGTCTCGTCGTATCTGGTAGAACAGGCGCATACCAACAATATTCAGCGGGAACTGCACCGCAAAGATCTCGAACTCACCGATGAGTTGCGTAAAAGAGTGGAAATAGAACGTTCATTGCATGAAGCGGAATTTAAAGCCCTGTCTTATCAGATTAACCCGCACTTTCTGTTTAACGTATTAAATACCATTGGCCGGCTGGCATATCTGGAAGATGCACAGCGCACAGAAACCATGGTGCATGATTTTTCCGACATGATGCGCTATTTGCTGCGCAAAAATAATCATGGCCTGATTACGCTAAGCCATGAAATTAATTATGTCACCTGCTACATGTCAATTCAGAAAGTCCGCATGAATGAACGCTTCGATTATGAGTGTGATATTCCGGAAAAATACCTTGATGTCGTCTGCCCGTTCCTGATTTTGCAGCCCCTGGTCGAGAACTTTTTCAATTACGTTGTCGAGCCGAGAGACACTCCCAGTCTGCTACGCATCAGCGCGACTGACGACGGGCACGATGTCATTCTCGAGGTGACCGACAACGGCGACGGCATGTCACGTGCTGATATTGCCAACATTTTATCCGGTGACGAAAACCGTCAGAAAGGCGGTATCGGCATTAATAATATAAAAAACCGGCTTCAGCTGTTATTCGGCGAAAGCTATGGTCTGGTGATTTCCAGCGCGCATCAGCCAAGAATGGGGACCACCATCACTCTTAAATTCCCCATGCTGCAAGCCTGAAACAGGGAGAAAAGACTATGTACAATATTGTGATTGTAGAAGATGAACTGATTGAATCTGAATCTTTGCGACGCATTGTGTCTCAGTACGTCGATAATTCCGTGGTGCATGAAGCCAATACCGGCAAAAAAGCCATCCAGCTGATCGACCAGCTCGATCAAATCGATATGATGTTGGTCGATATCAATATTCCGCTGCCTAACGGCAATCAGGTGATTGAATATCTGCGCACCAAAAGTGCCAGCACCAAAGTCATTGTCACTACCGCTAATGACGACTTTGATATTGTACGCAGCATGCTGAACCTGAAAGTGGATGATTATCTGCTGAAACCGGTGAAGAAAAGCACACTGACCGACGCCATCAGCAAAACCCTGGAAGTCAGTGATATGGACATTGCGGCGTCGCGGGCACTCAAACAATCTGTCGGCGAGATGATCGAACACTGCGATTATCATCGATGGCATCAGTTTCTGTTGAATGCGCTCGATGACGCCTGCGCGGGTACGCCTTCCGGCATCAGTCAACGCAAATTACTAACGGATATACTCGAATTACTGCATCAGCATCTTTCTTCACTGGGAGATAAAGGACTGCCCGCCGGGAAGAAAGTGACGGCAATGATCCAGGAAATCAGCCAGTCTGGCATTACGCCGGGAGCCTATTTCCGCATCATGACCGGCTTGCTAAGCATTAGCGAGGACGTTTTCGACCATGCACTAAAGCACTTTTCGGGCACCATGAGTTTTATCGATCGCGCCAGATTCCATATTGAGAAAAACATTCTTAATAATCTGACGCTCGACGATATTGCCGCACGCTCCTTCGTCAGTTCCTGCTATCTGAGCCGGGCCTTCAAGAAAATGACCGGCTATGGTTTTTCAAATTACATCGCTGCCCGCAAGTTAAGCGTAGCCAAATCACTTCTGCAGTTCAGCGATCTCAGAATCAACACCATCGCGCTGGAACTGTCATATCAGGACGCCAACTACTTCTGCCGGATATTTAAAAAAGAGACCGGCATGTCACCTTCTGATTTCCGTAAAATCGTCGCACCGGAACCCGTCAATTCACAAGCGGGCTAATTTTGTGCGCGGGCTCGCCGTAAGGGCAAAAAAGTCCACCCTGCCCGCAAGATAATTTACGTTGCTTTCAGCCACCGCCCCCTACCATGGGGGAACCTTTGAACAACGTGGCGCGACTTTGGAAGACTCTCTTTTTACCTCTGAATCGGTTGCCGCCGGGCACCCTGATAAAATGGCCGACCAGATAGCTGATGCCATTCTGGACGCCTTTCTTTTACAGGATCCACAGGCCAGAGTGGCATGTGAATGCCTGGTCAAAACCGGCGTAGCCATTGTGGCCGGGGAGATCAGCTCAACCGCCCATGTTGATATCGAATCGGTTATCCGTCACACCATTAAAGAAATTGGCTACAACCATTCCAGCCTGGGTTTCGATGGCGCAACCTGCGCCGTACTGAATATGCTGGGTAAACAGTCTGCCGAAATCGCACAAGGTATCGGCGGCACAACCCCTGACTCACTGGGCGCGGGCGATCAGGGCATCACTTTCGGATATGCCTGCAATGAAACGCCGGAATATATGCCGGCGACGCTGGTATATGCGCACCTGCTGATGGCGCGTCAGGCGGCGTTACGCCAGTCGGGGGACCTGCCCTTCCTGCGTCCAGACGCCAAAAGCCAGGTGACGTTGCGCTATCGGCAGCATCAGGTGGTATCCGCCGATACGCTGGTAATTTCAATGCAGCATTGCCCGGAAATTTCTCTTACACAACTTCGCGAAGCGGTGCTGGAAGAGATCATCAAACCGGTTATTCCTGCCCGTTTGCTAACGCCGCAAACCCGTATTTTGATCAACCCCGCCGGACAATTTACCACCGGCGGTCCGGCAGCCGATTGTGGTCTGACTGGCAGGAAAATCATCGTAGATACCTACGGCGGCGTAGCCCGTCATGGCGGCGGTGCGTTTTCGGGTAAAGATCCGTCGAAAGTCGATCGCTCGGCCGCTTATGCCGCACGCTATGTGGCAAAAAATATTGTCGCGGCGGGGCTGGCAGAACGCTGCGAAGTCCAGTTCGCCTGGGCCATCGGCCTGCCCCGCCCGGTCGCCATCCGTATCGACACTTTTGGCAGCAGCCCGCTGACGGAGCAACAGCTGGTGCAGCGGGTGAACCGACATTTTGACCTCAGCGTCAGCGGCATCATCGCGACGCTGGATTTGCTCGTCCCGCGTTACCGTCAGACCGCCTGCTACGGCCATTTTGGTCGCGACATTTTCCCCTGGGAAAAGACCGATAAAGCACAGGCACTGCACGATAACGCCTGAAACAGTGCGCGACGCACTTCACCTTGAATCTGTTAACAGGAGCGACTTATGCCCGGACAAAGTTTGGGATTAATTGAAACTGTCGGTCTGGCCGCGGCAATAGAAGCTGCGGATGCCGCGATAAAATCCGCGCACGTTACGCTTATCGGCTATGAACTCACCAAAGGTGGCGGTATGGTCACCGTCAAATTCGAAGGCGAAATAGGCGCGATTAACGCGGGGGTCGCAGCGGGCGTGATGGCGGCCAGCAAAGTAGGCACCGTTTATGCGCACAAAGTGATTGCCCGCACGGCGCAACACATTGAATGCATGATTTATTCTGCAGATACCCTCGGCATAACCGCTGCCGAGCCTGAAGCTGAACCCGTGCTCTTTGAAAACCCACAAACTATTCCGGTGCTGAATGTGGAGGAACTGAATGTGGAAGAAACGTCGGATCAATCCACATTTATGGATTTTTCAGAAGAGGCACCGAAGAAAGAGCAATCAACGGTCACTGTAAACAACAGCCAAAAGCCTCGCGGCGCTGGCCGTAGAAAATAAACCTAAAGCAAATAAACGTAATATGCAGATAAAAAAAAGGCGATGCATTTGGCACCGCCGTTTTTTATGGGCTGTTTTTATGGGCTGGTTTTTATGGGCTAAATGAAATCTAAGGTTTGGCAACTTCCGCCACCGGCGCGTTACCCGGCAGGTTTTTACCTATACACAGGCGATACACCGCAGCACCCAGGCAAGCACCGATAACAGGCGCAATAATTGGGATCAGGAAATAAGGAATGTCCCGACCGCCGGTCATGGCGATGTCACCCCAACCGGCAAAGAAAGTGAATAATTTTGGGCCAAAATCACGCGCCGGATTCATGGCAAAACCAGTCAGCGGACCGGTGGAAGCGCCAAGAACCGCGACCAAAATGCCGATCAGCAACGGACCTAACGGGCCACGCGGCACACCGTTGCCGTCGTCGGTCAGCGCCATGATCAGCCCCATCAGAATCGAGGTTATGACGATTTCGATAAACGCCGCCTGCCACACGCTGATGGCCTCCGAAGGATAAGTACTGAAAATGCTGGCCAGTTGAAGGCTTTCCACACTGCCGCGTACCATATGGTTGGCGGTTTCAAAATTGATAAACAGATTATGGTAGAACATGTATGCCAGCAGCGCGCCGCCGAATGCCCCGGCCACCTGGGCGATAATATATGGCACCACTTTACGGGCGGGAAAACGCGCAAACAGCCACAGAGCGATGGTGATCGCGGGATTCAGGTGTGCGCCGGAAATGCCTGCGGTGAGATAGACAGCCAGCGAAATCCCCAGCCCCCACACAATGCAGATTTCCCACAACCCAAAACTGGCTCCTGCAACTTTTACTGCCGCAAGACAGCTGATGCCAAAAAACAAAAATAAGCCGGTACCAAGAAATTCCGCAATACATTGCGTCTTCACTGAATCATTCATACAACGACCCTTCCCGATAATTGTTTTATAAGGCTGGATTTCCTTAACGGAAACTCAGCCGCCGATATGGCAATGAAAACCAGACGACTCAACTTCTCTTTTTAATAATTCCATTTTCGATTCGGCAATACTGTCTGCTTCGCCCATCGGATAAATACGCCCCAGCAGGCCATACTTATTTTCACCAAAAGAGTGATAAGGCAATAAATGCAAGGTATCGACGTTAGACATCAGCCGCGCAAATTCCGCAATATTGTGTATTTCTTCGGGATTATCATTCACGCCAGGGATCACCGGAATACGCACAATGGTTTTGGTCAGGAATGAAATACGCAGCAAATTCTCCAGGATCTGACTATTTTCAATCCCGGTATTCGCCAGATGAATGGCCGGATTAATCGCTTTAATGTCGGTAAGTGCCAGATCAACGTAAGGGAATACATCGGCAATCACCTCCGGCGTGGTAAAACCGGTCGTTTCCATGGCCGTGTGCCAGCCCTTTTCCTTACAGGCTTTCAGCAGTTCCCGGGCAAAAGCAGGCTGCGCCAGCGGTTCACCGCCGGAAAGCGTGATGCCGCCACCCGAACGGCGGTAGAGATTTTCTTCCTTTTGTAGTTCCCGCATAACGTCAGCGACCGTCATGCGTTTACCTTTCATTTCAAGAGCCTGTGTCGGACAAACCTGCGTACATTTGCCGCACTGAATACAACGTTCGCGATCAATAAAGAAAGCATTACTTACAGATAATGCCTGCTGCTTGCATGCCTCAATGCATTTACCACAGCGAATACAATCGCTCTTCTTAAAAATTAATTCCGGCTTAGGATGTTGTGATTCCGGATTACTGCACCATTTGCATGACAGCGGACAACCTTTAAAAAAAGGAATAGTGCGGATCCCCGGCCCGTCATGCAAAGAATAGCGCTGAATATTAAACAGCACGCCTTCCATCTCATAATCGACTTTATTCATAACTTGACCCGCCATCAGCGCCACAGGTTATTTAAAAAACGGGCTATGTATTGCTACATAGCCCGTGAAGGTAGCTGATCAGAATTGCTGTTCTGTACGGCTGATAATGTCGTCCTGCACTTCTTTCGCCAGCACCACAAACTGCGCACTGTATCCGGCGACCCGCACCACCAGATCCTGATGTTGCTGCGGGTTGTTCTGCGCTTCTATCAGAGTGTTACGGTCAATGACGTTGAACTGGACATGCATACCTTTCTTATCAAAGTAGTTACGCACCAATCCGCTGAAATGACGTAATCCCTGTTCACCGGCCAGAGCAGACGGCAAGAATTTCTGGTTGTACAACGTGCCATTGGAGGCAATGAAATGATCGAGTTTAGCCACTGAGTTAGCCGCTGCCGTTGGCCCCTGTGTATCCTTGCCCTGACGCGGTGATACGCCGTCGGCCAGGGGTTCTTTCGCCATGCGTCCGTCAGGCAGTGCAGCCACATCTTTGCCGAACAAAACGTTAGCGGAAACCGGATAGATCCCAGCCTGGAACTGGCCGCCACGCGGGTTGGTGTATTTTTCGACTTCCTGGCAGTAAATCAGCGCACAGTTGCGCGCAACCAAATCCACTTCGTCGATGTCGTTACCAAAGCACGGTGAGTTTTCCAGAATGTGGCGAATCTCTTCAAAGCGCGGGTTATTGCCAGCCGGAGCCGCAGAAGTTGTGCTGGCAAGCTGACGGTAAACTTCATTTTTAATCGCCGCCGGATCGAGAGAACCATGCTGATTGATGATACGTTTCACCATCTCATGAATTTCCTGCTCGCCGAGCGATGACTTACCGCCTGCTTCATGAGGAACGCTGCCGATGGCATGACCGAAGTTGGCGTCCAGCGCGCTTTTAAGCTCAGTCATTGACAGTTTGCGGTCTTCAAAAACTTGCTTCTGGATGGCGTAAACAGAATCCCCAGTGTCAGCGATACCAAAAGCCTGCGGGCCGGTAAAGTTGTAGATTGCTCCGCCATCCTGTAATGATTTACCACGACCAATGCAGTCATCCACCAGCGCGGAAAGGAACGGTAACGGGCAGCGTTCGCCGTGGGCGATATCGACACTGTTACAGGCTTCAACCAGCTGATGAACGAAGTGTGCCATCTGTTTTTTGAAGGCAGTGAAGAAGTCATCAATGCTGGCATATCCGGTCATTTCGCCGGTCACCGGTCCTAATTGTTTACTGCCCACGCGGCCATTATTCAGTGTAATTTCCAGCACCTTCGCCACGTTGAAGAATGCCGCATCATGCCAGCCTTCGGTGCGGTGAGGCGCCTGCGGTTCGACGCAACCGATAATGCAATAGTCACGGGCATCGTGCAGAGAAACACCACGGTTTTGCAGCGCCGGAATGATCACTTCATCGTTATACATTGCCGGAACGCCCAGCCCCATGCGCACCAGTTCACAGGCGCGGTAGAGGAATTCATCCGGCGTGCCCTGCCAGACGCGAATGGAGAAAGACGGCTGTGGCAGGCGCACATGCGCAGTGGCTTCCATGCACATATAAGTCAGGGGGTTGGTGGCATCGCGGCCATCTTCAGTCTGACCACCGACGCACAAGTTCTGGAACACGGCGTAACCGGCAAATGCCTGTGCGGAAATTTCATCGCGGGTTTTGTTGATGTCGTTAAGCTTTATCCAGCAGCAATCCACCAGCTCCTGCGCGAATTCTTTCGAGATGGAAGTATCAGCGGCCAGATACGGGTACATGTACTGATCGAAACGCCCCGGGGAAATGGAGTGACCGCTGGATTCTATCTGCAACATGCTTTGCAGGAACCAGAAGGTTTGACAGGCTTCCCAGAAATTGCTGGCACCGTTTTCCGGCACCCGCGTACAGTTTTGGGCAATTTGTTCCAGTTCGCGCTTACGCGTTGGATTACTTTCCAGCTGCGCAAGACGTGTCGCTTCCTGCGCGTAGCGATGCGCAAAATTGATTGCCGCCTGATAGCTGATAATCACGGCATTGTAGAATTGTTCTTTTTTAATATATCCCGGTTCGGAACGGTCCAGAGCTTCCAGCTGACGGGTCACCAGGTTAATAATACCTCGGAAGCCGATTTTCAGTATTTTGCCGTAATCCACACTGACATGGCCGACACCACCATAGAAATAGTTGCCGACGGTAAATACGCCGCTGGCCATACTTTCTTTGGTGCCTTCCGACATATAAGATGCCGCCAGTGAACTGGTAGTTTTTCCCGGCCAGTATTTAAACGCCTCATGCAAATCATCAGCCGTTTTTTTCGGGATAATAAACGGGTCGGCGACCCGATGTTCCATGGTATTAAATTCTTTTTCTACCCAGTCGTAAGAGAATTCAGGACAGATTTCAGTGGAGCGTGGATTAATCGTCACCGCGCCAACAATCAGCTCGTCGGGACGAATAGTTACCGGCAGCTCATTAAATATTTTTTCGACCACGCGTGCCCTGCGCATAATAGCGGGCAGTTGTTCATTTTCTTGATACGCTTGCGTTGCTAATACTGCGCGTTCCGATTCAACATAAGGTTTCGCATGCAGGATCATATTTTTGAGTCTGACAACACGTTCGGTCGGATTAGAAAAACCTTTCTCTAACATAGTGTAACTCCCGAAATGAGTGATTTAACCTTGCGGCAGTAATAGTTTTTATTAGCGGATAATCAGAAAGCGCTATTATTGTTATCGTCTTCTATTATTCGCATGGCTTCATTTACCGCGGCGACTTCGCCAAAAATAGCAAGCGTCGTAATATGTTGTGGACAACTACCGAATATTTCCGAGACCACAACATTGGCGCTTTTACTGGCAGCATCGGCGTAAAAATACAGATCCGGCACCGGCAACATAATCATGCCGATCGCATCGATACGGATAAGATCAAGCCTTGAACGAAATTCCCCGGGCATTCTGCGTTTTATCATCGCCACGATGTCCGGGGTCGGGGCATTAATAATGCGTTTTTTCATCGACGCCCCTTATCTGACGTTAAGGGCCTCGACCATCACGCAGCGACGGGTTCTGGCAAATGAACGCGCTGACGTCAGCCCTTCTCCGGTGGGTCCGGCAATGGTAAAGGTGGCATGCCCTTCGCCGCCGACACCCAACCCGGCATAAGAAGGCCCGTTTTTGACGAAAATCGTGGTCTGGATCTGCCGGGCCATTTTGGTCAGCTTTTCAACGTTGGTTGAATGCATGATGGCGGTATGGCGGTTGCCATGTTCGACCTGCACCGCCAATTCAATGGCTTCATCCACATTATCGACCCGCACCACCGGCAGCACCGGCATCATCAGTTCATGCACTACAAACGGATGATTTTTCTCGGTTTCAACCAAAATCACTTTAGTGTCTTCCGGTGCACTGACGCCCAGTTGTTGCAGAATATAGCGAGCATCTTTGCCAACAAAAGCGGTGTCAGGACCGGAGCCTTTTTCGTTCAGCACCAGAGATTCCAGCTGGCGGATAAGTTGTTTGTCACACAGTAAATAGCCACCGCTTTTTTTCATGCAATGGATCAGATAATCCGCTACCTGATTGACGACAATCACTTCTTTTTCAGCCACGCACGGCAAATTATTATCGAAGCTACATCCGCGAATGATGTCGCGGGCCGCCTTTTCAATATCGGCGGTTTCATCCACCACTGCGGGCGGATTGCCTGCACCGGCACCAATCGCTTTTTTACCGGATGACATTACCGTTTTCACAATCGCCGGACCGCCGGTCGCCACCAGCATATTGATGCGCGGGTCGTTGATCAGCGAGCGGGTGTTGTCGATGGAAGGCTGTGTTACCGTCACCACCAGATTGGCCGGCGCGCCCAGGGCGGCGAGTTTCTGGTTAATCAGTTCAACACAGTACAAAGAAACGTTGCGGGAGCGCGGATGCGGGCTGAATACCACGGAATTGCCTGCCGCCAGCATACCGATACTGTTGTTGATGATGGTTTCTGTCGGATTGGTGGTCGGCGTGATCGAACCGATAACCCCGTAAGCAGAGAACTCCGTCAGGGTCAGGCCGCTGTCACCACTCAGCGCGCCGGTAACGAGATCTTCCAGCCCGGGGGTTTTCTGTGCCGCCACGCGGTTTTTGGTCAGCTTGTCGGCGTAATTGCCCATGCCGGTTTCTTCTACCGCCATGCGGGTAATATCCTGCAAAACGGCGTCCTGCAGGAATACATCGCGGATGCCCTGAACAAACGTCGCCCGATCCTGCATTGAACAGTGGCGATACTGAACCTGCGACAGCACTGCCGCGGCAATCGCTTCATCCATGGAAGCAAACGCACCGTTGCCTGCCTCACATGCCGGTGACTGCACCGCCGTTGCAGGAGCTTTAGGAGGTGCCTGCGCCAGCGCTCTGGCAACAATGGCGTCGAGCGTGTCACCGCCCGTTGCCTGAGCGATTTCAGACACTGCCTCAGGCGCAGTATCTGACGTTGTTTTGGTAAACCTGCTCAGCACGTTGGAGACCGCCTGAGCAATTTCAATATCATTCATGCTGTTAATTCCTTACTTCACGTCGCTTCGCCAGGTTAACCCTTAAATATAGGGCTTGGTGGTAGAGCTGATAGGCGTCGGATCCAGCGTGGCAAGCAGTTGCAGCCCGACTTCACGTGCTGCAATTACGGCCTGTCGCACTGCACCCGAATCACCGGCAAAGGTGAAAATGACTTCGTTGCTAAAACTGGTACCTTTCGACGGACTGGCGTAACCCACCGGCTCGATCACTGCCGATTTGGCCGCCACATCGGCAATGACCACGCCGATGGCCGCAGGTGACGCACAAGTCATGCCGAAAGCTTTACCGACCGGCGCACCGAAAGCTTTATTCAGCGCAAAACTGGCACGTGCTGTGTACTGGAATTCAAGATGACCGGCCGGAGAGCCGTAAACATCGCCCATCGTGCGTTCAATCTCTGACAGCGCCACTTCAATAGCACGGCGGACATCGGACACATCAGTAGCACCAAAAATAATTAAACATCCGTGCCCGCCGCCGCCTTCAGTATCACGCGCCAGTTCCACCGATAATATTTCGCTGTTGGTGGCTTTCACTGCTTCATCTGCCGCAAATATATGCGGACCCGCACCGGTTCGCGCCCCAAGAATACCAATAGAGCGATATTTCTTGTCGATATTCATGACGTCATGTAACTGATGATCGACATTGGCAATAACCAGACCAATAGTATGTCCGAGCGCGGTGCCGACAAATTCCGTTAACCCGCAACCAGCAATACTGGCGGCTTTTTTATCCCTGGCATTGTCGCTGGTCTGTTTATTCACTACTTCAGATATAATCTGCTCAACAAGATTATCTCTCATGGTCAGTATCCTCTGGGGTTATTAACCGACAACTGTTTACCGACCTTTATTAGCCGACGGCTTTTGGAAGAATTTTTTCAACTTCAATATGCGGGCGAGGAATAACATGTACAGATACCAGTTCGCCAACTTTGAGCGCCGCAGCAGAACCGGCATCCGTCGCCGCTTTCACTGCACCAACATCGCCGCGCACCATGACAGTAACCAGCCCTGAGCCGATTTTTTCATAACCAACCAGAGTGACATTGGCGGATTTAACCATGGTATCTGCGGCTTCAATTGCAGAAACCAGACCTTTTGTTTCAACCATACCTAACGCTTCTTGTTGCATAACGACCTCTGATATTGAGTTGAGAAATTAATTAATGCAGGGTTATTAACGTCGGCCAAAAATCCGCGCACTTATATCCTGCAGGTAAACTATTCACGCACAATGATAATAAGGACTTCACGACAAAATGTTTTGCCCGCCAGCCGGACTTTCTTGTTATTTCATCCGGCAACCGGACAATAAAATCTCTTTGTTTTCTTTTTAATTAATTCACCGTCTGCGCGGCGCAAATCACCACCGCATCCAGCGCTATCATTTTTTCTTCATTGGTCGGGATCACGACTACACGCGGGGAACCAGGCAATGAGATAACGCCCGTGCGACCGCCGCAGGTGTGATGATTTTTCTGCGTGTCCAGTTTCAGCCCCAGCACACCAAGCCGCGCAAGCGTCAGTTCGCGGATCAGCTCTGAATTTTCGCCAATGCCACCCGTAAAAATCAGCGCATCGAGTCGTTTCAGTGAGGTCAGATGCGCCCCAAGATGGCGCGCCAGCCGGTGAACCATCACATCTATCGCCAGCGTTGCCCGGGCATCACCTTGCCCGCGAGCTTCCTGTAAGGTCCGGCAATCGCTGGATAACCCGGACAATCCCAGTAATCCTGACTGGTTATTCACCATTTTGTACAACGCATCGATACTCTGACCAGTACAGGTCGCAATATACGCCGCAGCACCAAAATCCAGATCGCCACAGCGTGTCCCCATCACCAGCCCTTCCAGCGGTGTCATGCCCATTGAGGTATCCACGCTGCGCCCGTTTTGCACAGCACATACCGAAGAACCGTTACCAAGATGGGCGATCAGGATGCCATGATCGGCCGGGTCGAGATCCAGCATCGTCAGCGCTTCGCCCGCAATATAACGATGCGAGGTGCCGTGAAATCCGTAACGACGGACCTGATAGCGTTGCTGATATTCCAGCGGAATGGCATACGTATAGGCCGCCGCCGGCAGTGTCTGATGAAATGCGGTATCAAACACCGCGACCTGTGGCACCTGAGGCAACAGTGCGATGGCCGCATCGATGCCGGTCAGATTCGCCGGGTTATGCAGAGGCGCCAGCGCCGACAGCGCACGGATTTTTTCGATGACTTCCGGCGTGAGGCGAACCGATTGTTTGAATTCATTGCCGCCGTGGGCGACACGATGTCCGATAGCCTGTACCGCAGGCAACCACTGGCGTTCTGCCAGTTCCCTGAACAGCACTTTCAGCGCGCAAACGTGGCTGGCTTCGCTCAGCGCCACCGTGGTCTTCTGTCCGTGACTGTTTTTTAGCGTCATGCTGGCGTTATCCAGCCCCAGTCTTTCAGCCAGACCCGACAACACCGGCGCGCCTGAATCAGACGGGATCAGCGAAAATTTCAGCGAGGATGACCCGCAGTTAATAACTAAAACCAGTGAACCGAAGGACATGTTGACCCCTGTTAATCATTTCCTGTTGTGAGTACAAAGCGGGCGACGCTGAAGCGTGTGAGCGTGTTGCGCGCGACAGTCAGATCTTGTTCAACCGTGCCGCCGCTGATGCCAATCCCGCCAAGTAAAATCCCCTTCGACCAGCACGGTAGTCCGCCACCAATGCAGCAAATGCCGTTTTGATGTTGCAGGCTGTAAAGCGCTGCGCCCGGTTGAATCAACGCAGCAAGTTCGTGAGTGGGCATTTTGAGCGCCACGGCGGTGCGGGCTTTTTCCGGCGCAAGCTGGTGGCTTATCAGCAATGCATTCTCCATGCTGAAGAAATAGCGCTGATGGCCGCTGGCATCCGCCAGGCTGAACACCATTGGCACGCCAATACTCAGCGCTTCTTCAGCGGCAAACCGCGCCAGCATGGCGCCGTCATCCAGGCTAAACGTGCACTGCGAACCCGTTCCCTGGAGGGTAATCACCGCGCTGATCCAGCCATCGAGTTGTTCAGACATAGCGTTTCCTTAAGACAGATCTTGCGGATCGACGATGCCAACAACGGCGGCATCAATCACAGAATGCTCTTTGCTGTTGCTCATGCGCGCCGAACTGCCGGTGGAGATAATGACGATTTCGCCATTGCCTGCCCCGACGAAATCCACCGCCACCTGGGCGCTGCCGGTGGGCTGGTAATGCTCATCCAGCCGCGCAACCATCAGTAATTTGGCCCCGTTTAACGAGACGTGTTTGGTGGTCGAGACCAGCGCGCCGGTCACTTTTGCCAGATACATAATTCCTCCGGTTCACCGGATCACGGTGATGTTCTGTCGGCGAATTTCATCTTGCGCAGCGGGCGTAATCAGCGTGTTACGGCCAATACGCAGCGCGCCGCTGGTGTGATGAAGACGGATATCATTCATTGTGATCAGTCGCTTTTGGCAGGCAGTGTCTTCAAGGCCTTTTATCGCAATGCCGTATTGCCTGAGCGTATCAATATAATCATTCAGCCGGGCCTGCAGCGGCGGCGCAAACGCACTGTCACTGAGATGCAGCAGTTCGGGATTGAGTGTGACAATCACCGGCGTGTTTAAGCTGAGCGCGTGAAAAACTTGCGTAGTCGCGAGGTTATCGCGTAACCCCAGCGCAATTTTGCTCAGGCTGTTGGTGGAAAGCGCCGGCAAATAAAGGCTGTCGTCAGTCAGCGTTGAAAACTCATAGGCACTGCTAACCGATTGAATTTCTGAGAGTAGCGCAGATTTCAGGCCGGATTGTCCGGCGCTGTATGAAAACATCACCCGGAGCACATAACCGGCAGATTCAAGCGCCCGCAGGCTTTTCAGAGTCTGTGGCAAGGTCGTCAGATCGCTGCCGGTGATCACCACGCGCACGGTTTTGCATCCTGCATTGCGTGCCGCACGTTCGCGCACCAGCAGCTCGGCAATCGACTTATCAATCAGCCGTGACAAACGCTGAAGCTCCGGCGTATTCATGGGTGCGTCACCTTGCCGGTCCGAAACAGCAGGTCGCCGTTGCGCAGCCCCAGGCCGTTGGCTTCTTCCACATCGATATGCAATTCCGGCACTGCATCCGCACTGACCCGCACCAGCACATGGCTCAGAATGCCCGCCCGCTGGCCCTGTGCCTGCAAATCGATTTCCATGCCATCGCGCAAACCGTGGCGTTCTGCTTCCTGCGGGGAGATATGAATGTGTCTCCAGGCCACAATGGTCCCGTGCGGTTTGCTGACTTGTCCTTTCGGCCCGACCAGCTCGACACCTGGCGAATTTTCCAGATCGCCTGACATTCTCACCGGCGCTTTCACGCCCAGCACAAAACTGTCGGCCACAGAAATTTCAATCTGCGTGACGCTGCGCAGCGGCCCGAGGACACGTACATTGGGGATATCACCTTTGGGCGTGCGTAAGGTAACGGTCTCTTCAGCGGCAAACTGGCCGGGCTGTTTAACCGCTTTCAGGCGAGTCAGTGTCGAGCCATATCCGAACAGCACATCCATATCTTCACGGCATAAATGCACGTGGCGGTTAGAAATACCCACCGGCACGGCAAACTTCGGTGCACGGTATTCGCCGGTTTCAGCGATGCAGGAAAGCAGCAGATCAATGCTCTGCGCACAAGGCGTATAGGGGTTGGAAGCCGTGCAACCATCGGCCAGCACGGCCTGTGTCAGCAAGGGGCGCATCGTTTCATATGCTGCCAGATCTGTGCCGAGTTCTTTTAAGCTGCAGGGAATACCAAACTGCCGGTTGAGCTGGCGGAGGCTCTGCACCAGTTGGGAGATCATGTCTTGTGGATCAGCAGTTGCGATGCCAAGAATGCGTGCGCACTGACAGTAACGGCGGGTCGTTTCGGGCGAGGCATGCGCGGCGTTAAATTCGGTGATTAATGGCAACAACATGGCATTAATTTTACCATGAGGAATATGCAACATCCCGCCGATGGCGTGTGCCATGCCATGCACCAGCCCAAGGCCGGCCGAGTTAAACGCCATGCCCGCCATACAGGAAGCGTTATGCATATGAGTCCGCGCCGCGACGTTTTTATCATCCTCATAAATCTGCGGCAAATGCTGCCACGTCAGGGCGATGGCTTTTTCGGCCAGCGCATCACTGAAATCATTAGCGCCGGTTGAAACCAGTGCTTCGATGGCATGAGTCAGCACGTCCATTCCGGTATCCACTGCGATATGTCGCGGTACACTCAGCACCAGTTGCGGATCAAGAATGGCGGTATCCGGCACCAGTGCCTGCGAAACCAGCGGGTATTTGCGGCCATTCTGCGGGTCAGAAATAATCGCATATGACGTCACTTCCGAACCGGAACCGCTGGTCGTTGGAATGGCAATCAGTTCGATGTTCTGTTGCTCAGAATCGCTCTGCTGATAGTGCTCTTCCAGCGTCACTTTGATGCCTTTGGCAGCATCCAGCGAAGACCCGCCGCCCAGTGCAATAATCACCTGTGGCCGGAAGGCTTTAAACTGCGCCGCACCTTCCTGCAAAATATCCGTGTCCGGATCCGGCCTGACCTTGCCATACACCGATACCGTGGCCTGCGGCATCTGTTCCGTCAGATACGCGACCTTGCCTGACGTCATCATAAATTCATCGGTGACAATCGCCACTTTCTTATTAATCAGGCTGTTTAATGCCGTGAGGGCGCCGTCGCCAAAGTACACGCGCGGGCTGGAGAAAAAATAACTCGCCATTATTTCAACACCTTTACTCAGGATGCCGGCTTACGGAAGGCGGCCGAAAAAAGATGCATTTAACCTAACATTCTGCTTCTGAAAGGCTGTTGCTCAGGGTTGTGCAGGTGGAGGACTTTTTTGCCCTGTTGTTTTTGCAACGGGCAAAAAAATGCAGGACGCAAGAAGATGACAGAGAAAAAAACACAAAACCTTTTGCATCAAATTGACACAGTTTGTTATGTTATCACATATCAAGAAAACGCTTGGATGGACGGGTTCAGGGATGACGCAAGACAATAAACAAAAAACTGAGCCGGTTCTGGTGGTTGAAGGACTGACAATGCGGCTCGCCGATGAAAACCGGATTTCCGGTTTGAGTTTCAGCATCAACGCAGGCGAGCGCGTTTGTCTGCTCGGCGCTTCCGGCTCAGGCAAATCTCTGACCGCCAGGGCGATTACTGGCACTGCGCCCGCAGGCGCGGGACTCAGCGGCAGTATCCGGGTGAATGGCGCAGAAGTTTGCGGCAAACCGCCGGTATCACGTTCCGCATACAGCCGTGTCGCCACCGTTTTTCAGGATTCCTCCACCGCACTGAACCCGCTGATGACACTCGGAAAACAGCTGCGCCTCGCCCTGCCCGCCGCAACCACTGATGACATACACGCCATGCTGGACGCCGTCGGGCTGGGCGATATTGCGCGACTCTCTTCACGTTATCCGGCTGAACTTTCAGGTGGTCAGCGCCAGCGTTTGTGCCTTGCGCTGGCGATGCAATCCCGCGCAGCGTTGCTGGTGGCGGACGAGCCGACTACCGCGCTGGATGTGTTAACTCAACATCAGGTTTTGCAGGCCATACGTACAGCCTGTTTTGCCCGTCCTTCGCGTGCGCTGTTGTTTATCACCCACGATATCGCCGTCGCCGCGCAATTATGCGAGCGCGCACTGGTGATGGAAAACGGTGTGCTGGTGGAATCTGCCGCGATGTCGCAGTTGCTCAGCCGCCCGCAACATCCGTATTCCAGACAACTGGTTCACGCCGCCAGACAGGCCGCCATACTGCATCAGAATGCTGCGTCACTTTGCGGGGTTGCAGTCTGATGGAAACTTCACTGCATCTGGTCACCGAACCCTTTTTGCATCTGCGTAACGTCAGCCGTCATCATGCGCTGCCGCGTGCCTTCTGGCGCAGACAACACACAACGCTGTTTGAGCATTTGTCGCTACGGATAAGCCGCCACGAAACTCTCGGACTGGTGGGTGCTTCCGGCTGCGGTAAGTCTTCACTGCTAAAAATTCTTCTGGCGCTCGAAGCACCCGACATCGGGAAGGTGTATTGCGCGGGTACAGAAATCCGCCCGGGCTCAGCACGTTCTTTGCGGGAATACCGGCGGTGCGTGCAGTATATTCCGCAGGATCCTGCAGGCTCATTGCCACCTGCGCAGACGATCGGTCAGATTATTGCCGAACCGCTGAAACGTCTGGGTTTTGAAGGCGATATTAGTTTGCGGGTCAGCGATGTGATGGCGCAGGTGAGTCTCAGCGACACTCTCACCTCCCGGACGGCAGGCGAGCTTTCCGGCGGACAGGCACAGCGTGTGGCGATTGCCCGTGCGCTGGCGATCCGCCCGCAATTTCTGGTGGCTGATGAGCCGGTCAGTGGGCTGGATCTGCCGCTGCGTGCGCAGGTCAAACAGCTGCTGCAACAGGTGACGCAGCAAAATGGCATGGGCCTGCTGATGGTGACACATGATATTTCGATGGTCGCCGGTTTGTGCGAGCGTCTGCTGGTGATGCACTGCGGTGAGATTGTAGAAGATCGCGCCACGCAGGACGTTTTGCGTTCTCCGGACCATACTCATACGCGGCAGTTACTCAACGCCATACCTCATTTACCTTTGATCGTTAACGGATAACCGGATGCTGACCCGTTTTATTGCGCGCCCTTCTGCGCCCAAACCGCCGCTGCTCCTCGCCAGCAGTCTGGTGTTTAATATTGGCTTTTATGCTGTCGTGCCATTTCTGGCGATTTTTCTTCGCGATGATTTACTGCTTTCCGGCTGGGCGATCGGGCTGGTGCTGGGTCTGCGGACGTTCTCACAACAAGGGATGTTTTTAGTCGGCGGCGCGTTATCAGATCGCTATGGCGCACGTCTCATTATTCTGCTCGGTTGCGTGGTGCGCATCGCCGGTTTCTTGCTGCTCGGACTTTCCGACACGCTGGCACCCGTGATCCTCGGTGCCTGCCTGACCGGTATCGGTGGCGCACTGTTTTCCCCTTCCATTGAAGCCCTGCTGGCGCAGGCCGGAACCCACAGCGAAAAAGCCGGAAAACGCAGCCGCGCCGAATGGTTTGCTCTGTCAGCAGTATGTGCCGAACTGGGTGCAGTGCTTGGGCCGCTGCTCGGCTCCCTGCTTTCCGGATACGGTTTTCAGCCGGTAGCGCTGGCCGGTTCCGGACTGTTTATGATTGCGCTGCTGGTGCTGTTTTTCACCCTGCCCGCCACGCCAAAACGCGCCACAGAACTGAAAATTGTGCCGTGGTGGGAGACGTTCCGTCAGCCGCGTTTTGTGGCTTTTATCATCGCCTACAGCGCGTACCTGTTCAGCTACAACCAGCTCTATCTGGCACTACCGGTTGAACTGCGCCGTTCTGGCGGCAGTGAGCAAGATCTCGGGCCATTGTTCGTCCTGGCTTCGGTTCTGGTGATCGGACTGCAAATGCCGCTGGCGCGTTTTGCCCGCGGGATGGGTGCCGCACGGATTTTACCTGCGGGCTTCGGATTGCTCTCTGCCGCGTTTGTCGCTGTCGCGCTGTTCGCCTGGACGATCCCGCCACAAGGCTGGCTGCGGCTGCTGCCATCTGTATTGCTGATCACCCTGCTGACTGTCGGCCAGATGCTGATTGTGCCGGTCGGGATGGATCTCATTCCACGCTTTGCCGGGCAACATAATCTCGGCGCACATTACGGTGCGCTCTCGTCGATGGGCGGCATCGCAGTGCTGGCGGGCAATTTCCTGCTCGGCGGCCTGCTTGATAACGCGCTAATTCCATCACCCGCTGCGGTCATTCCGTGGCTGGCACTGGCGGCGGTTCCCTTTTTAAGTGCGCTGGCGATGTGGCGAATCTGCCGCCGCCTGCCTCCTCCCGCAATCTGACAAGGAATTTTTGATGTCTCTGTTACGTGTAAGCCCGCTGGCCGGGCTGCTTTCTGCTGCGCTATTACTGACCGGTTGCTTCAATGAAGCCGATAAAACTCCCCAACAAAGTGTCGATCAGCGCCTGCGTCTGGCGATGTTACAACCGCCACGTTCCGGCCTGACGCCGCTCAGCGACGATGCGTTTAAACTCTCGCGCTGGAGCACGGCAGAAACGCTGGTGGTGCTGAATAAACTGGGCGAAGCGCAACCGGCGCTGGCGACAAACTGGCAGCAAACCGGCGATAACCGCTGGCGGTTTGAGTTACGCCCGGACGTAAAATTCCATGATGGCAGCGCGCTTGATGCCGCCACGGTGGTAAATGCGCTGACCGTCGCCGCACAAGCTGCGCCAAAACCACGCATTCTGGATGGCGTGCAACTGACCGCTGAAGCGGACGGTCAGCTGGCCGTTATCGTCACCACCGCGCAACCCGATCCGTTGCTGCCACAGCGGCTTTCCAGCCCGCAACTGGCCATCCTTTCACAAAAGGCCTACAGCGCGGAAGGTACGGTGAACCCGCGCCACACCGGTTCCGGCCCCTTTGAACTGGTGCAGATCAACGGCACCAGCAGCGCCAGACTCGAGCGTTTCGCCGGTTACTGGGGGGAACAGGCTAAAGCCAGCGGCATCGACGTCAGTTTTGTGCCGGACGGTACCGCGCGGGGAGCCGCGTTACGCACCGGTGCAGCGGATATTGTGGAAGCTATTCCGGTTTCACAGGCACCGTTGCTCGACCAGCGTTTAATCCACGAAGTGCCGATGCCTCGCACCAACACGCTGTATCTCAATACGAAATCCGGTGTGATGCAGGACGCGGCAATGCGGGCTGCCGTACGCGACGCGATCAACCGCCAGCAACTGGTGGATAACGTTTACGAAAAACGTGCCGATGTGGCCAAGGGATTGCTCGGCCCGGCGCTGCCGTGGGCAGCAGAATTGCGCCAGCCGGTAAGCCATCCGGTCACTGCCGCAAAACCTGCCGGTGAAACCATCACGTTAGCAACTTTCAGTGACCGCGCCGAACTGCCGGAAGTGGCGGTGTATCTGGCGCAGCAGCTGACGGCGGCCGGTTTTACCGTCAATCAGGTGGTTCGCGAGTATTCACAAATCGAATCTGATGCTCTGGCAGGTAAGTTCGATGCGTTTATTTTATCGCGGGCGACGGTGCTCGACTCCGGCGATCCGGTGGCCTACATGTACAGCGATTTCGCCTGCAAAGGTTCTTTTAACATCGCGCAACTGTGTCGCCCTGAAATCGACCAGGCATTGCAAAAAGCCGCTGCCATTCCGGCAGGCAATGCGCGCCGTGAGGCCATTATGCAGGCTGAAAACCTGATACTGGCTACCGATGCCGCCATTCCGATGCTGCATGAACGCGTGATTCAGGGCGAAGCAGCGGACATTCGTGACGCAGTGCGCGACCCGCGTGAACGCACGCTGATCAACGCAGCAACGCAGCGCATGGTTCAGGCCGACTGATGAGTGAATCCCTGTATTGCCGCACCTGCGCGGGGGTCAGCCGTCTGCGCATGAGTCAGACCGGCGGCGCACTGGTGCCGCTGATTTCACGCCTGCTGACGCTGACGGGGATCGTCGTGCTCACCGGTCTGCTGCCGTGGCTGTCGGGCAGTGATCCGGCGCTGTCGCTGCTGCGCGCACGGTCCGGTGAGCAGGAAGCCACTGCAGAAACGCTGGGCGCTATCCGCCAGTCGCTCGGGCTGGACAACGGCCCTTGGTTCGCGCTGACGCACTGGTTGAGCGGTTTGCTGAAAGGCGAGGCCGGTGTGTCCTGGGTTTCTGGATTGCCGGTTCTGCCCGGTATGTTGCAGGCAACCGGCGTTTCATTAACGCTGATGGCATCCTCGGCCAGCGTGGCCTTTACTCTCGCACTGCTGCTGTGCGCAGGCACGATGGTGCGCGGATTACAGGGCAGAACGCCCCGTCCGGCAGGGTTTACCGCAGCACTGTTCACCGCCCTGCCGGAGTTTTTACTGGCGTCTGTTTTGCTGATTGTGGGTGCGGTCTGGCTTTCCCTCTTTCCGCCTTATGGCTGGCAAGGCTGGCATTACGCAGTCCTGCCTTCGCTGGCACTGGGGATTCCTGCGGGCGGATATCTCGGGCGAATTTACTCCGATGCGCTCTGCGAAACCTTTAAAGAAAACTGGCTGACGACCTGGAGCGTGCTGGGTATTCAACGCCGTCATACCGCGCTGGCGGTTATCTGCCGGACGCTGCCCGGCGTAATGCCGCTGACCGGACTGGTGCTGGTTTCCCTGACCGGCGGCGCGGTGGCGGTTGAAAAGGTGTTCGCGATCCCGGGTCTGGGGCGCGCCACGCTGGGTGCCGCAGCAGCCGGAGATTTACCGGCCTTACAGACCGGCGTTTTGATCCTGCTGTTGCTGGCGTCTCTTTTTGGCATGTTAACCGGAGGGGTGCGGATCGTATTGTTGGGGCGCGCCGTAAGACTGAACGCGCTGCCGGTTCCGGTATCTTCCGATCCCACGGAAAAATCCCGACCGTGGATCCCACTGTTATGTTTGGGAATTCTGCTGGTCATGGTCTTCACCGGTTTGCCACGCGACCCGCTGGCATCGGAATATTTGCGGTTACAGCCGCCCTCTTTCGCCCTGCCTTTTGGCGCTGATGCCATGGGACGCGACCTTCTCGCCCGTGTGGCGCACGGTACGCTCAATACCTGTTTTCAGGCGCTGATTGTGTCGCTGATTTGTCTGGCTATCGGCCTCATTGCCGGAGCGTTTCCCCGCGCCATGACCGGGCCGGTTGAAGTTGCGAATGCGCTGCCGCCGGTGATCGCCGGATTAGTGGTTGCCGCCGTTAGCGGCCCGACGGCGGGAGGCGCCATTATTGCCGTGACTGCCGTCAGCTGGGCACCGCTGGCGGCTCACACAGCCGCGCGGGTGGCAGAAATCCGCGCGCGGGCTTATATGCAGATGCTGCCCCTTTCCGGCGTCGGGGCTATTCGTCGTCATGTGTTTTATGTGTTTCCCGCCCTTGCTGGTCCGCTTCTGCGCCACGCATTACTGCGTTTACCCGGCATCGCGCTGGCGCTGGCGTCTCTGGGTTTTCTCGGGCTTGGCGCACCGCCGCCGGTGCCTGAATGGGGACGCGTGCTGGCCGAAGGCATGCCTTATATCGAGCGTGCGGGCTGGACGGTTTTCGCCCCGGCAGGCGCGCTGGCGTTACTGTCGGTGATGGCCGTAACCCTGAGCAATGTACGCTGGAAAAATCCCGCCCGTGCTCGCTGAACCATTATCTGAATTTATAGTTTCGCGCTAATCTGTTGGACTGATTTATGACAAGAAGACAGAACAGGAAGACAGAAAATGGACTCGCGTAAACCGCTGGACGGATTTGCCAGCAGCGTGATGGTTGGGCTTTGTATTATCTGGGGTGTGCAGCAGGTGGCGATCAAAAGCGCCGCAGCGGATATCACGCCGTTGTTGCAGGTGGCGCTGCGCTCGGGCATGGCGGGGCTGGCGGTGATGGTCCTGATGCTCATCCGCCAGCGAAAAATTCCGTTCAGCGCACAGACGCTGCGCCCCGGATTGCTGGTCGGTTTGCTGTTTTCCGTCGAATTTATGTTTGTCGCCGAAGGGCTGCGGTTCACGACCGCCGCGCACATGGCGGTTTTCCTGTATACCGCACCGATATTTGCCGCGCTTGGCCTGCATTTTCTGGTGCCGGAAGAACGCCTGAGCCGCCTGCAATGGTCCGGCGTCGGCATCACCTTTCTCGGCGTAATTGTCGCTTTCCTGTTTGGCGGCAATAATTCTACTGCACCGCAGGCCAGCAATATGCTGCTCGGCGATTTCTTCGGCCTGCTGGCCGGTGCCTTTTGGGGTATGACCACCATCGTGGTGCGTCGCAGCGCGTTATCTTCCGGCAGCGCCACCATGACGCTGTTTTATCAGCTGGCTGGCGCGTTCGTTTTGCTCGGTGCCATGGCGTTACTGACCGGTCAGACACAGTTTCGCCTGACGCCGGTATCTGTCAGCAGCATGGTATTTCAGACCGTGATCGTGACGTTCGGCAGTTATCTGGCGTGGTTCAGCCTGATGCGCCGTTATCAGGCTTCGCGTCTGGGGATCCTCTCGTTTATGACGCCGGTTTTCGGCATTATTGCGGGCGTGGTTTTTCTGCATGAACCGCTGAAAATCAACTTTATCGCCGGTGCGCTGCTTATCATGCTGGGGATCCTGACCGTGAGCGCCGAAGGAATGTTGCGCCAGTGGATAGCAAAAAGGCGTCACGGGAAATTGCGTTAATGCCTGATTACAGTGAAAATTAATCCTGATCATTAAGCACGCGACACGAAGCAGCTAATCTGCTGCCTGTCCCCGCGATTACAAGAAAAATGGAGTTTATCATCGCCCGATCACAACACATTTCAGCGATCAAGATCGTCAAAACATCAGCGACCCTGATGGGGCTGGCGCTGTTACTGGCCAGTTGCTCTTCGAAGCCGCCGAAATCGCTGGTCACGCCGCTGCCACCGGTGTCCAAACAGCCACTGCCGGGTAAATCTGCGCCGTCGCATGAACCGGTGCGCGGTGTATGGCTGGCGACGGTTTCCCGTCTCGACTGGCCGCCGGTGTCTTCGGTGACGGCCAGCAGTCCGGCTGCACGCATCAGCCAGCAGAAAAAGGCTCTGACTGACAAACTCGACAAGCTGCAAAGTCTCGGAATAAACACCGTATTCTTCCAGGTGAAACCGGATGGCACGGCGCTGTGGGCCTCTAAAATCCTGCCGTGGTCGGATACGCTGACCGGCAAAATTGGTCAGGATCCGGGCTATGACCCGTTGCAGTTTATGCTCGATGAAGCGCATAAGCGCGGAATGAAGGTCCACGCATGGTTTAACCCTTACCGCGTGTCGGTCAACACCAAACCTTCTACCGTGGCTGAGCTGAACAACACGCTGCCACTGCATCCTGCCAGCGTATTTGTCCTGCACCGCGACTGGATCCGTACCGCCAGCGACCGCTTTGTGCTCGACCCTGGTATTCCCGAAGCGCGCGACTGGATAACCAGCATCGTGGCCGAAGTGGTGTCGCGTTATCCGGTGGATGGTGTGCAGTTTGATGACTATTTCTATACTGAAGCGCCGGGTTCGACGCTCGACGATAATCTGACGTTCCGGCGCTACGGACAGGGATTTGCCTCGAAAGCCGACTGGCGACGCCATAATACCCAGCTACTTATTGAGCAGGTTTCACGCACCATTAAACAGCTGAAACCCGGCGTGGAATTTGGCGTCAGTCCGGCTGGCGTATGGCGGAATGTGTCGCACGATCCGGCTGGTTCCCGCACCTCTGGCGCGGCGGCCTATGATGAGGCGTATGCCGATACGCGTCTCTGGGTGCAGCAGGGTTTGCTTGATTACATCGCCCCGCAACTTTACTGGCCTTTTGCCCGCAAAGCCGCGCGTTATGATGTGCTGGCGCAGTGGTGGGCTGATGTCGTAAAACCAACCCATACGCGCCTCTACATTGGTGTCGCGCTGTATAAAGTGGGTGAACCTTCGAAGAGTGAACCCGACTGGATGATTAGCGGCGGCGTGCCTGAGCTGAAAAAACAGCTCGATATGAATGAATCCAACCCGCAAATTCAGGGCACAATTCTGTTCAGGGAAAACTACCTCAACCAGCCGCAGACGCAGGAAGCGGTCAGCTATCTGAAACGCAGATGGGGCAGCGCGGGCTGAGGCAACAGGAACGCGACCGGTCAGGCGGTCGCGTTTTGAAAATCTTCTTTTTTAAGGCGCATGGGTGTAATCGGCATGCCGTAAAAATCTGTGGTCGGGCCGGTAATGATGCCCCCCAGATCACTGATGATTTTCACCGTGGAATCCCGCGCATCCAGCAAGACTTTATCGGTTTGCTCCAGCATCTCCTGCAATGAAACACGCGCCAGTTGTTTACCGATCCCCATTCCGCGATAGCACGGATTCACCGCAAACCGTCCCCAGTGCCACTGATTATTTTCATACCAGCAGGAAACGGTGCCCAGAACATATTCTCCCGAGCGGACTATCCAGCACTGACTTTTCAACTGCGGCGGTAATGAAATCAGTTCCGCCGGAATATTCTGCTCTTGCGCAAAGGTCTCAGTTAATAGTTTTGTCACTTCCGGCAGGTAATTACTGCGCATAATTTCAATTTGTATTCTTTGCGGATGACGTGCAGCGTTACGCCGGAAGGTGTTAATTCTCAGCGCACGTAACCCGTTTATTATTTCCTGCGCATCCTGTAACGCCATTGCATTATCGATAAATGATAATTCATTATCCGCCGCATCATCCGCCGTCGCTAAACTCCGCGCACCCGCCGCCGTCAGCTGAAAACTTTTCTGCCGTTTGTCTTTGACACCCGCCACCGGTTCAACATAATTTTTTCCGGCCAGCACGTTCAGCGTCCGGCTCAGGGACGCTTTATCCATACTCAGCTGCAGACATAATTCAGCAAAAGATGTCACGCCATTCTTTGACAGATAGGTCAGCAGATGGGCCTGCGTGAGGGATAAACCCGAACGAAAACAATTTTTATCCAGCAGCCCGAGCTCCCTGACAAGATAGCGGAGCTCGGTACGGATCGTGTGAATGGCCGACATGATTAACCCTGATTGTTGATAGTATCAATGAAATTAAAGTGCTTCCGGGATTTTGTCAATCTTTGCTAGCCCTACCCACTCATCTCCCGGTCTGGCTAAATCGCCAGTGGCAAGGACGGAATGTATTTGGGTCTAAAATGATTTAAAAAGAATAATCAGAACTAATAAGAGTAAAATTCTTAGAAAACACAAAACCATCGTTTCAATTACATTCAAACACACTTTTCACAGCCACTATTTCAAATGATTGTCCATATATCACTTTTACTTCAACGTTTTTTGAGTAGAATCCACGACTGAAATTTAACTTAAGTTACATGTTATTTCTATTCATAATATCAATGATTTTACACAATGGATTAGTTTCATAATCAGAGAAAGGGTTTAGGTGAGTCGACCCTGTTTCTGTGTTGTGGGAAAGGGACTTAAACGATGAGCATTCAAGATTACATTCTTGCAGGCAGTAAATTACCGATCCACAACCATTACCAATTAAGACTTAAACGGCTTGAATCTCAGCAGCCAGGCGTTGATATTTCGGTGCTCAAGTTCAGCGGCAGCGAGGCCATCAGCGATATTCTGTGCTATGAGATTGAGTTCACCAGCGCGGTGAAAGACATTCCCGCCCAGCACATCATCAACTATACCGCCCTGTTTCTGATGTACCCCGACGGCAAGCCGTGGGAATCGGTTAAGCCGCGCATCATCCCCGGTATCATCACGCAGTTCCGCCAGTGCAGCACTTCTGCCGATGAAACCCGTTACGTCGCCACGCTGGAACACCGCGTCACCCGATTAAATCAGGGCAGCAATAACGCGATTTACCAGAACGACAGCGTGATCAGCATGACCGAAAACACCTTCCTGCGTTACAACATGGACCGGCTGGATTTTCGGTTTGCGCTCAATGATCAGTATCCGCTGAAAAAATTCATGATGCAGTTCGGCGAAAGTGAGTACGCCCACATAGCGCGACGCTTGGCCGACAGCGGCATCTCGTACTTCTTCGAATATGACGAAGAGAACAACTGCGACGTCATGGTGCTGGCCGACCATTCTTACGCCTGGCCAGAGCCTGTTGCTATCCCTTTCCGAAATCCGGCGGGACTGTTTGACGGCGGCCTGGAATCGGTCTGGGAGATGTCGGTCAGCCGTAAATCTATCCCGAAATCTGTGACGGTTAACGACGATTACTACCATGCCGCGCAAAGTGCTATGACCGGCACGACCGCCACAAACCCGGATTACCCCGCGCTGGTCGCCGAAGATTACCGCTGGGGTGAGTACTATCCTGAACCGGGCAAGGAATACAGCAGCGAACCGGGCCAGGGCATGTGGTACGCCAGACGCCGTCAGGAACGTTACCTCAGTGAGCAAATCACCTTTGAGGGCAAATCTAACTGCATGACGCTGCGTCCGGGGATGGTCATCACCACACCCGGCAAAGACTGGCCGGAAGCGCCGGACGGTCTCCTGATTGTCTCCACGAACTCTAAAAACGTCGCCCGCGATACGGCGTACTTCGTCACCTTCACCGCGGTTCCGCGTAATACTCAGCATCCGTACCGCCCTGCGTTGTTGCCGTGGCCGACCGTCACCGGCACGCTCCCTGCCCGTATCTCCAGCGCGCATCCGGACGAACCTTACGCCCACATCAACGCCGACGGTTTGTACCGCGCCCAGTTTGGTTTCGACCGCACCGAATGGCAGAAAGGCTTCGAGAGCTGCTGGCTGCGTCTGGCGAAACCCTATTCCGGGGATACCTGCGGCTTCCACATGCCGCTGCTGGATTCCACCGGCGTGGCGATTGCCTTCGAAAATGGCGACGTTGACCGGCCTTATATCGCCTATGCGCTGCATGACTCAACGCACCCGGATCATGTGGCGTTACCGAACTACAAGCGGAACGTCATCCGCACTCCTTCTGGAAATAAGATTCGACTTGAGGACCAGCGGGGCAAAGAACATATAAAAATCAGCACGGTACATTCAGGTAAGAGCCAGCTCAGCCTGGGACACCTTGTGGACAGTGCCAGAAAGCAGCGCGGTGAAGGCGCAGAATTGCGAACTGATGCCTATGTTGCCGTTCGCGGCGGTAAAGGCGTGCTGCTTTCTACCGAGCCGAAGAACAGTGCTCAGGGACAGCAACTGGATATGGATGCCGCCATTGCCCAGCTTGAAAAAGCCCTGGCTCTGGCCAAAACTCTGAAGAGTACCGCCGATATCGCTCAGGCGTCTCCGGCAGAAACCACCGATCAGGAGCTGCTCAAGACTGACCTCACCAAACTCGCTCAGCCCGGTGTCGTCGTTTACGGCGATGCCGGTATTGCGCACACCACACCGAAAACTATCCAACAAACTGCAGGGAAGAATCTGGTGGCCACCGCTGGCCAGGATGCCAGTTTCAGCGTATTCCGTCGTTTCTCAGTTGCCGCTGGTGAACTGTTCTCCGTATTTGCGAACAAATTAGGCATCAAGCTCATCGCCGCTGCAGGAAAGGTGCAGCTACAGGCGCAAAAAGACCAGATGGAGCTGACCTCCTTCGAGGACATGCAGATCACCAGTACCAACGGCCGCATAGTGCTTAACGCCAAAAAAGAGCTGTTGCTGATGTGTGGCGGGGCTGGGATCCGCATTAAAGACGGGGTGATCGAAGAGCTTGCTCCTACCCGTATCACTCAAAAATCGCCGGTACTGGAGTATCAGGGTGGGGACAGCGTGAAGCAGGCGATGCCAACCTTTAATCAGGGGGACTTTGGTATGAAGTACAAACTACATATCAATGGTGACCCATCGCATGTTCTCAAGAACCAAAAGTTCCGGGTTCATCGCCAGGATGGCTCTGTCTCTGAGGGTATAACCGATACAAACGGTGAGTCCTCTCTGTTGCAGATGAGCGAACTGGAAAATGTCGCCATTGAGTTGATCAAGGGAGTGAAATAATGGCTGATTCATGCTCTAACATTCGTAATCCAAAGCTTCTTTCAGAAGGTGATATTTGTCGTCCAGTCACATCCGGAAAGGCACTGATACAGGAGTGCGGTGTACAGCCTCCGCTGCCCTGCATTGTTATTTTGGTACACGGGGTCAATGACGTAGGGGAAGCCTACGAAAATCAGGACGTCGGTATTTGTGCCGGACTTAACACGCGCCTTGGCCGTACTGATATGCATCATCATGAGTGGAAACAGCATGATTTTATGATTTCCGACGCAGACGGAAACATCACAACAGAAACCTGTGCAGTGCAGGATCAGACATGTGTTGGTGTCGTTAACCGTTCACCAGTGATCCCTTTTTACTGGGGATATAAGCCGGTCGATCATGATGCATTTGTGCAAGACCAGAAACGCTATAAATCCGAGCTGCTAAAAAAGGGTAATGACGCAGACTTACCCTACGATACCTATCGTGAAAACGACCAGAAAAAGTTGAAGGCGCATAACAATGCCAAAATCGACAATCTGAATAACTGGCTGGATCCTTTATCCGCTAAAGGTGGCGGTACGTTTGCGAACGCCACCACCAATATCCCAGATATGTTTGGTCCGGGAGCCGCAGGGCCGATACTGGCCATGATTGGGAAACTGATGTCGCGTACTGAAACGTTCAATTTGAACAATAAGGACTGGAGCCATCCAATCTATCAGAACCCGCACCGAATTTATCAGGCTTATGCAGCACGAAGATTGGCTGATCTGATTATTGATATACGGCAGAACCCAGATACGCAGTTAGATACAATAAATATAGTGGCTCATAGCCAAGGCACTCTTATCACCATGTTGGCCAATATGTGGGTTGAAGCTGAAGGATATCCTACCGCTGACTGTGTAATCCTTAATCACTCCCCTTATGCACTGGAAAATCGCTGGCTGGAAAACTTTATGCCGGGTAACCAGCAAACCAGTGATGCGCGACAAAAGACCTTTGCTCATTTCTGCAAATTGATGGCGAAGAATCCAAACGCACCGCAGGGCAACCTTTCACATGACAGTGCCTATATTCAAAAAATAATGGATACAGGCTGCCTGGCCAAAAAGGCAAAAGAAACTATCTGGGAAAGTGCCCTTTATAACCGTAATAACTTTGGTCGGGTTTATAACTATTTTTGCCCTAATGACCAGGTGGTATCCATGTCACCGATTCAGGGGTTTGGCTGGAGAGGTATTCCGGACAAAATTAAGGCACAGCTGGGCGATAATCTCTATCAACGTGTTTTCTGCAAAGATGTTTGGGTCGGTGACAAAACGGGTTTCCATTACACAATGCCACCACGTCAGGCTGATGATTCTAAAGATACTGGCTATTCCTATACCGACGTCACTATCAACGCGCCGGTACTACCTGAGCCGTTTCAGTTTGTACTAATGGCGCAGGGTAAAGATAACTATAAAGCCAAAATGGCCGGTAACGACCCTGAAATAGCCAAAGCAGCAATGAAAGCGGAGAAGTTTATCCCGGAAACGGTTGATGTACCCAATAGCCCGCTCTTTTATGGGATGAGGTCAAACGGGAGCGTTCTAAGTCCAGAGCAGCTGGAGGAGCTGAATGCCACGTATGCCCCTAAAAAGTTTGTTTCAGGAATAGTGTCTGGACACAGAGACTCATTTCAGCAGCTTATTCTCCAGCGGGAAATGACAAATGATGAGTTAACTGCTGCGGTGCAAATGGATGTTTCCTACAGCCAGCATTCATCGATTGTCGCCAGTGATAAAGCCCCGTCCCATGCAATGGTCTACGACTTAGCGATCGGACAATGTGAGGCATTTGAAAACCAGGAGTTTTGGGAGAGGTTGCTTTTACGTGCTGATTGGCGAAGAGCAGAAAATCCTATTTCTGATGAAAAAAATTATTACCAAAAAGGCCTTCTTCCTTATGAACATATTAAGCAATTCATGAATAAACCAGAGCGAGAAAAAGGTATGCCGCTTGGGGAAGAATTCGGAGTGACTAACGACTATGGTTCCCGCCAGATGGTCAAGCCTGGCAATCATCGTGATATGGAAAATGCAACGGTTCAGCTTCTGCAGTGGGATATGCCCAAACCTCAGGTCTGACAGGGAAGATATATGCAAACGTTTAAAATGGCAGGCATGCATATTCTGGTAATTAACATCGGAGCATGCCAGGCAGCACCTCAGTCCCCTCCAACGCAAGTTGTCTATCGGTTTGATGATCATCGTTATCTGGAACTGACAGGATTCAACTGTCAGGGGGGATTACGGTATATCGATACTCAACGAGGTATCCAACATCAGATTTATGATGTTTCAGATGGGTACCGGATTTTCACCAAGAAATTTGTTCATCCTTCTGAACGCTATATTGCAATTACCTCATATGAAGGAGGCGGGTTTGCCATTTCAAAAGACTATGGACGTACGTGGGATGGTGCAAGTTTTTCACCTGGAGGGGGGCATTACGATATAAAGGCGTCTAATCCTACTCGTGAAGAAATTGAGTCGTTCACAGTAGTCAACGATCAGGGCTTTATGCTGACTAAAGCTGGTGATATTTACATGAGTTCCAAACCCTTTGATGACCCACGTCTTGAGCCGGGAGGGAGTGGAATCGATTATGTGTACACCTCCAAAAGAGGAACGTCAGAGCATCACTTAAATCCAATTGATTCATCTGTTGGAAGCCAGTGGGGAAAACATTATCTCTCATGGAACTCGGTGCAAATGCCGACACCGTGGCAAACCTTTGCCTATCAGAGCAATTTCCAAGGCATCCCTAATAAAGTGCCCGAAGTCAAAAACTATAACGGCTGGGATCATATGCGCTGTGACCCGAATTTAGGATTGGCTTCAAAATGATGCGTATTCAAAGAATTGGCATAGGCCTTATGGCGGGCTTAATCAGTGCATGTCAGGCCACACCTCAGTCCCCTCTAACGCAAGTTGTCTATCGGTTTGATGATCATCGTTATCTGGAACTGACAGGATTCAGCTGTCAGGGGGGATTAAGGTATATCGATACTCAACGA
>NZ_JYDG01000048.1:0-27722 GCF_003263545.1 Rahnella sp. AN3-3W3 | reverse complement strand
TACCCTTGTGAGGTCAGTGCCCCGTTCAAGTGTCTGCCACGGAGAAAGAAGCCCCGCAGCGAACACCGCTACTGAGGGAGACACCACAAAGACCGGCTGGCCGGTCCCTGGAGCATCGGCGGCTTTTCGCCGGGGCGGTTAAGGCGCTGGCGTCAGCCAGCTGCAGCCCTTGACCTTGACGTTGCCATCAGACGCTACCCGGGAGGGACGAAACCCGCAGGGGTTCGGCGGAGACTGGCAGGTGCGCAGCAGTTGCCAGGCGGAGTGTGGCTGACGACTGAACGGCGTTAGCCGGTCGGGAGCCGAAGGGGGCCATGACTTTGACGTAAGTCGTTTTAATCAGGGGCAAGAGCAGCCAATCACCGGAGATAATGACCAGGAACTGAAAGCAACGGAAAGACTGGAGAGAAAGAGCCGACAATAAAAGCCGGATCCGAATCCGCACGGAGAAAAGAGGTGGCGAAGCCACCTCAGAAGTCGCCGCCACCGGCCGCTGGTTTTAGGCAGTAAAAGCAGGGTTCCCCCTGCCTTAACAGACTACGCAGTAAATTGAGATAGCACCTTTTTCATCGCCTTCACCCGATCGCGAAATGCAAATTTTTCAGGCCAGTCATTGAGGTAATACACCGGCGTAAAACGGGTGCGGCTAAATTCCATCGATAACGTATTACCGGTTATGACCTCGGCAGGGATACCCAGAAAACTCAGCTGAATATAGGCCATGTCGGCAGCTTTCGGATCGATATCGATACAGGATGCCCAAAGCTGCTGGGAGGGATTAAAACCGTCTTCTATCATTTTTTGAGCAAAACCAATCACCATTCCAGCAGAACCGCAGCAAGGTTCACTAAGGTCTACCCAGCCCTGTTTGCTGATCGTTTCCCCGACAGCGGGTGAAAGCAATTGAGCCATGAGTGATTGCACCGAATAGGGAGTGAAGAACTGCCCCCAGTTGCCGGAACCCAGCTCAAGCTCCATGAAAACAGAACCTAAAAATCACACATTTCCGTTTCAAGTCCCATAACGACATGTCCCAGTAATTGAGCAATGCGGTTCATATCTTCTGGGTGGTAACGCCCCGCTATTTCGAGATACGTTTTTTCCAGCGCCTCAGACTTCAGAAATACATTTTCTATCGCGATAGCGGACATCGCGACGAAATCACGAAAAACCTCGTAGCGATGATGATAACGGGCGGTTTCACCGAATAATTTAATGAATGCGCGGCGATGATCATCTAAGTACATCACCGGCAATGCACGCGCTGGGGAAACGGGTAAAACGGGCGGCGCTATCACCGGCGCATTGTCAAAAGCGCGGCAAAGTCCCTCTAAACTCAGTTGTGACATAAGACACCTCTTTTAAGGCCGCCCCGTCAGGGGCGGCGCACTGTCACTGAATGCCGAGTTCGGCGCGGACGGTGGTCATAAACTGCTGCCAGTATTCAAAGCGCAGGGAAGGCATATGCGCACGTTTCCCCGTGCGGTAGGCATTTACAAACGTTTTCGCCTGTGCGACGATTTGCGGGTCAAATTGCATGGTCTAATCTCCATCTGGTTTTGATAGCCGGTCAGACTTCTCAGGGTGCAGACCGGCACGGAAGGCAGGGGAAACCCTGCTTTTTTCATTTCAGGTTCTTGTCGATCTCGCTCATCACCTCCTTAACGCGCTTCACGATCTCGCCGTGGTTCAGGTTGCTGTAGTCACGCATCCGGAAATATTGCGTCCCAATGCGGGTATAAATTTCAGTGACGTTGCCGCAGTACATTTCCTGCATCATGAAAGTTTCCGTATCCTGATCGGCTTCGCTTCGCCAGTTCATCGGGTACATCAGTCCGGCAGCTTCATGAAACTCGTTAACGGTAATTTCAACAGGGCTACAGACTGACGCCTTCTCACGTGCCTGCCAGTAATCGCGCTCAGCCTCAGATGTCGCGTTCATTCCTAAAACGGCATCGGACTGTGTAAGACGTAATTGCATATTGTTTCTCCTTCGGTTCAATGGTGGCGGGTTGCCATCAACATTGGATTAGTTGTCGTTTGCGTCTGAAACGATCGCGAACTGGTCAACGACCATACGGTCGGCTAAATCATTTCTGACTTCGGTCACCGCGTCAGCACCTGCGGTGCCGTACAATTTCACTGCAAGCCCCTGAGCCTTGAGCCACCACTGGGCGATATCCCATGCGATCAGCGGCTTGGAGCAATGCCAGTTGATGACGCCGTTCAGCAGAACGTTTTCAGCCAGTAACCCCAACAGGCGCGCTACTTCCTTAGCTTCTTCACACTCCGGCAATTGAAGGTTCCAGAGTCCGGCCAGTTGCATACAGAAAGATTTTTGCTCTCTGATAACGTCAGTCTTATTGATGCGCATTCCGTTTCTCTTCTGGTTCTCAGGCCTCTTTTCTGGTGTCACCCTTTGGGTTTCACGCAGCGCGGGGAGTCTTGCTCCGTGAAAAAAGATCGGAACGGGGTATCAGCTGAACGGACAAGGGCGGCGTCGAAGCCGCAGCGCAAAGACGTGAGGAACGAGCGGCTGCGAACGGGGGAGTAAGCCGGCGAAGCGCACCCTTGGCCGGGCAGCGCCCCGTGCCAGCGTCTGCCACGGAGAAAGAAGCACCGCAGCGAACACCGCAACGGAGGGAGACACCAAAAAGACCGGCTCGCCGGTTCCTTAAAGCCCCAAAGGGGCGGTTATAGCGCTGGCGTCAGCCAGCTGCAGCCCTTGACCTGGACCTTGCCATCAGACGCTACCCGGGAGGGACGAAACCCGCAGGGGTTCGGCGGAGACTGGAAGGTGCGCAGCAGCTGCCTGGCGGAGTGTCGCAGATGCGCAGCAGCTGCCGGCTGACGACCGGACCGCGCAGCGGGTCGGGAGCCGAAGGGGGCCATAATGTTGTTGATGTGGCCGTTGACCTGAGAAAGTAACTAACAAAGAAGAACGAAAAAGAGAGACATCAGAACAGAGAACGTGATGAACAGGGAACACTATGCTGTAACGGAGATTATGCAGATGACGGGCCATTTTACGTGGGCCGCAGGCCACGGAAAATGGCTCGTTCCGCCGCAGGCGGAGGGGTTTTCGCGCGCGCAAAGAAGGCGGCAAAGCACCGCCTCTGGCACATTATTTTCCGGTAGCGTCCTGCCCGCTTTGAATGATGAAAGCTCCGCCAATGTAGACTGAACACTGGCACGTCATGTGATAGCAAATTTCTTCAATAATGCGTTCTGTTTTAAGTGGCGATAAGCCAAATGATTTGCGGTACTCATTAACAGCAGTTTTATATTGGCGGATAATGTCGCGGGTTTCAGGGCTGAGTTTCATACGGTCTCCTATGAGGCAGGGTTTCCCCTGCCGGCTGCCAAATCAGGCAGAAAATACATAGCCATCAACAAAAACCAGTCCGCCTGTAAACAGATTGCGGGCGTAGGCTTCGAAATCAAAATAATCGCGCAGGGACTCGGGGACTTCACTGAGCAGGCCGCAATCCTCCACAAACTCCCGGGCATAGTCTTCTTCTGTAGCGGCTTCCCCCCGGTATGCTTCGTCAAACTTGTCGTAATCACATTCGCCGGAATACTCAGACCACGCAAAAAATGCTGCCGCCTGCCCTTCGCTCTCTGCGTGCTTATAGGCGTCGATAAACTCCCAGCTCACCTGAGTCTCAGATGCAAACTGAGTGGGGATCCCCTCCCAGTCCTGAAACATGAACTCGGCATCATCTTCATCAGCATGCAGCGTGCTGCAGGCCGCGTAAAACTCTTCAGCCGAATCAAAATCAGTCAGATCAAACCACTGGCCGGCAATGCTGCCGCAGTTGTATTTGTGATACGTGCCGACGTATACCGCAGGCGTTGTAGTGCTCATAGAAAATCCTCCGCAGGTTGTGGGATAACAGCTCCGGCTTACGCCGTGACGACACGACAGACGGGCGGAAAGCGGAGGATGCAGGGGCGCACCGGAGGCCGCAGCGCAAACGAGGGAGGAGGTGGTCTGAGCGGGGAACGAGTGAATATTGAACGAGAGAGCAACGGGAAGAACGCCGTACGATGAGTGCGAACGGGTGAGGATTGCGGCGACAGCGAACCCTTGCAGCCGCAGCGGCCCGTCTACAGTGAAGTCACGGCGTTAGCCGTCACAACGTGGGGCAAAATTCATCACGGGTTACAGGCCGGCAGGACAGTAACCCGAAGAAAAACGGAGCGTGCGACGTCCTTTTTTCTGTGAAATACAAAGCGACCGGTCAGCCCGATCGCTCGTTTTCATCATGCAGCGCGTTTAAATGAATCCAGCGCGGCGAGCATATCGGCGATATTCCCTTTCGCTTCTGTGACAGCGTCACGCAACAACTCACGACCAAACCAACCGCGAACGGGCTGATCGGGCAGACGCTTCACATAGGGCACACACGAACGTCCCAGCATCTTGTTGTTTTCACCGTAGCTGATCCTGATTTGCAGCGTACGGAACGTGGCGTTTTTCTGGAGAATGGCATCGATGCAGCTGTCCAGCGCATCATTGCTCCACTCATCGATCCCCTGCTCTGCCGGTTTAGTTTCCGTCACAGAGACGACGAAATTGCGGGTTTTTCGCTGGAACACCGAAGGTCTGTAGGAAGGGTTTACTGCATCGCATAAACGATAGCCATCGGCGGCAACCCTGCCGCAGATGTCGTTGATTTCGGCACGCAGAGCTTTCAGCAGCAGTTGAATCGTTTCCAAAGGCGCCTGCATGTCACTGCTATACCGCAACGTCATTGTGCCAGCGTGAGAGTATCGCTCGCTAAGGTGGTTACGGTTCAGCAGAACAGAAGAACGAGTGTCAGTGATGATCTCTTTGAGTTCGGCGACGACGGTTTCCTCCAGCAGGCCTTTGGCCTCAAGGACGGGCAACAGTGCAAGCAGGGTTTTCGTCTCGAGCTTGCCATAAAACGCAACGCCGTCGCCGGCACGATAATGCTGGTTTGTATCGACTTCCAGACTGGATGGCCACCCGCGGGCGATCAGCTGATTGCGGCAATGGCGAATGATCAGGGTATGTGCGGTATTCATGATGAAATCCTCCGGTTAGGTGCGGCGCAACTTACGCCGTGCCCCCACGACAGCCCTGCGCACAGCGGAATAAACAAGGGCGACGCCGCAAGCCGCAGCGCAGCCGTAAACGGGCTGAATGCACCGTTTACGGCGAGAACGGGTGAGGACGCCGGCGTCAGCGCACCCTTGTTTATGCAGCAGCAGGGCTACAGTGCGGGCACGGCGTTTATGCCCGCCGGGGCAACGCCACGGCATAAATAGCGGAGAGCCTCGACCTCCTTATTGAGAGTATTTTGCCCGCGTGGATAACGTCTCTACAGGGGTTATCACCTACCCATACAGAAGTTACACACTGAAACTGTGGATAACTTCCACTCAAAGTATTTCCGCCGACAAAACAGGCATCTGACCAAACCCTCTCAGACATTTCTTGCCAACATCCAAAAACACCCACCATAATACTGTATATGCATACAGCACAATTAAAGCCTTTATGAAAGCAAAAATCATTTCACCTCTGACCAGCTCACGACTGCAGCTCCCGCTGTTTGCAGACACCTGTCAGGCGGGTTTTCCCAGCCCTGCCACGGACTACGTTGAAAAGACATTGGATTTAAACGAGTTCTGCATCAGCCATCCCTCCGCCACCTTCTTCGTAAAAGCCGAGGGTGATTCGATGATCGAGTCCGGGATATTGTCGGGCGACCTGCTAATCGTGGATAAGGCAGAAAAGGCCTCCCACGGCGACATCGTCATTGCCGCCGTCGAAGGTGAGTTCACCGTGAAACGGCTCTGCACGCATCCGGTGCTGTGCCTGCAACCCATGAACCCGGCCTACTCGCCGATATTTGTTAATCCGGACGACCTGGATATTTTCGGCGTCGTTATCCACGCTATCCATTCGTTTAAGTGACGCGCCATGTATCTGCTCTGTGACGTCAACTCAATGTATGCCAGCGTCGAACAACTATTCAGACCAGACCTGAAGGGTAAGCCAGTCCTCGTGCTCAGCAATAATGACGGCGCGATCGTGGCCCTCAATAAAGAAGCCAAAAAGCTCGGCATTAAACGTTTTGCCCCCTACTTTCAGGCGAAGGACATCATCAGACGTCACCAGGTAACCTGTTTCAGTTCGAACTACGCGCTTTACGGCGACATGTCCGCACGGATCATGTCCACCCTGGAAGAAATGGCCCCAGAGCTGACCATTTACTCAATCGACGAGGCATTTATGAAGGTCACCGGCATAGATTCGTGTGAGTCTTACCTGGCCTTTGGCCAGCGCGTCAGGGCGACGGTGCGGCAGCGCACGGGTCTGACCTGCGGGATCGGGATTGCGCAGACGCTTACGCTGGCAAAGCTGGCCAATCATGCGGCGAAAACGTGGCCGGCTACTGGCGGTGTAGTTGACCTGAGCAACCGCGACCGTCAGCGAAAACTGATGGCTCTGCTGCCGGTGAATGAGACATGGGGGATCGGACGAAAATTATCAGAAAAGCTGAATGCGATGGGCATTAAGACGGTGCTGCAGCTGGCGGACGCCAACCTGAACCTGATGAAGAAGACGTTCGGTGTCGTGGTGGAGCGAACCATACGTGAACTCAACGGCACATCCTGCATATCCATTGAAGCCCTGCCAGCCAAACAGCAGATCATCTGCAGCCGCAGCTTCGGAGAACGCATTACGCAGCTTCAGGATATGAGACAGGCTGTCTGCCAGTACGCCGAACGCGCCGCAGAGAAACTCCGCCAGGAGCGGCAGTACTGCAAACACGTCAGCGTGTTTTTGCGAACCAGCCCCTACGCTAACGAACCGCAGTACGGAAACAACGCCAACCAGACGCTGATGCTGGCGACGCAGGATACCCGCGATATCGTCGCAGCTGCGATGAAGGCGCTGGATAGCATCTGGCAAGAGGGCTACCGCTTTCAGAAGGCGGGGATCGTGCTGAACGACTTCTGTGATAAGCCCGGACAGATAGACATGTTTGACGAATCGCCGCCGCGCCCCAACAGCGAGGCGCTAATGGGCATACTCGATCACATCAACACAACAGGCATGGGAAAAGTGTGGTTTGCAGGACAGGGCATCGACAAAGGCTGGAAGATGAAACGCGAGATGCTCTCCCCTTCTTACACTACTCGTTGGGGAGAACTTCCTACAGCAATAATTGGATAACCTAATAAAATCCAGACTAGTACGCCATAGACGAGGGCATGGAAGATTTTTATAAATACATGTGTAATTCAAAATAAATACTTGTGTATTGCATTTGTAATCCGTAGTATTTACTTCAAGAGGCAATTCAACAATTGCTGTATGTATTACATATGTATTTCATAGCGAGAGGAACTCCCGATGACTGAAATCTCTGAGCAATCTGAACTCACTACTTTGCCCAATACGCAGGCTAAAATCGTCGCCATCATGAATAACAAAGGCGGCGCAGGTAAAACCTCAACGATCACCAACCTGGCCATGACGCTCGCTCAGGCAGGTCGGCGAGTATTGCTCATAGATGGTGATCAGCAGGCAAACTCTACAGAGGTTATGGCCAATGGTAAGAAATATTACGCCCAGTACGGCCATACCATCTGCGATCTCTACAACAATCCACGTTTCAATATCATGGATGCCATCATCCCTGCAGTAAGCGGTGATGATAAAATCAATAACTTATTCATCATCCCATCAGACCCCTCATTTGAACGCGTAATGGAGAACTGCCTTACTCGCCACCACCGGGAAAAAATCCTGTCCCGGCATCTGCAGTCAGTGATGGAGAAATTCGACTATATCCTGATCGACTGTTCTCCCGGTCTGAACCTGTCGACAACGAACGCAGCCTTTATGGCAGACCATGTCATTATTCCGGTGGATGGTGGCAGTTTTGCCCTGACAGGACTGGATGTCGTTCTGGACTACCTGGATGAAATCCGGGAAACCCGCTTTACTCAGTTCAGCGTTTTCCGCAACGAATACAATGCAGCCAAGAAGAAAATGAATACCTATTTGCATGAGCAACTTAGCAGCAGTGAGCGGACAAGAGATAATTATCTGGAAACGCGGATCCGTACAGATGAAAATATTTCTCAGGCACAGGTGGCCTGTATCCCGCTGTATTGTTACAACAAAGGTTCGCTGGCTCTGAATGATTACCGGTCGCTGATGCGTGAATTAGAAACTGTCTTATCGAAAGAGGCTCAATAATGGCTAAAGGTCCACTCTCACGCCCGGCAATGGTTAAACCTGAAGCCATGCCTGGCGAAACAAAAACCCGCCTCTCTAACGTCAAGGTAAACCGGAACCGGACAACCAGCGAAAACCCCAAGACCATCCGCATGACACCGGCAGAAAAAGTCATGTGCAGTGAACTTGTTGATGAAATCCAGGAACTGACGACGAAAACCATCACCGATTCGACGGTACTGCGGGCTGCACTGTACCTGGCACGAGAGGTCGGCCCTGAGAAAGTGCTGGAGATGATTAAGGAAAACTTGTAATACGTTTAAATTACATCTGTATTCTTTATGTATTTCAATAATGGTATCCAGAGGGTGAGATCGTAAAGACTCATCCTCTGCGTTATACCCGCTCCCGCCGGCTATTTGCGGTGTAAGACCCGATGGATAACACGCTGCATAAATCCACCCTCCGCTTGCTTTAGATCATCAAGGAAAGCCTGCTGCTGCTCTGAGGTACCGTTTTTTTCAAGCTCTGCGGCCTGCATTTCAATTTCTGCCAGCTCTTCTTTTTGCGCACTGATAAAATTATTCAAAGGTGCCATAGTTATGGCCATAACTTCGTCAGCGCGGCGCTGCCATTCCACTTTGTCCGGTGCACTTTTCACATAATCATTCTGGGCCTGAATTTCAGCGTGAATTTCTTCCTGCCGGGTATCGGTCAGAGAAAAACACGTAAAGCCAGAACCCCAGTGAATAGCGAGCGGATATTGGTCAATGAACATAACTGGCTTGCCGCCTTTGCTGATTAACTGACGCCGGCGCTTATCCATCATTTCATGGGAAGGACCAAAATCCAGGCGAGGATAGTGTGGCGTAATGCCTGCATCTGCGGCCAGTTTCATTCCCACATCACGCAGTTCGCCAACAAAACTATCCACCACAACGATCACAGGTTCATCGACAGCCTTCAATGCATCAACCATGGCCGGATATTTTAAAGTCTGCATGTTATGCCTTATCAACATTTGGGAGAGGACGGTCCATAGGAGGGCCAATTCTTAATATATGTAATACACATGAATTACATATAAATTACACCAGACGATGATCTGTCTTTGTATATCAGCTACCTACCTGTTCTTCTTCGCTGTAAACCATGCGTCAAACTGCTTATGGCGACTTTTAGGGATAGCGCCCCTCATATTGTAGTACTGCCAGGGTTCAAGAAGCCGGATTTGATCGACAACGTTAACCTTGCGGGTATTGATTTTAAAATCTCCTGAATTGAAGGTGATCCGGTGGCTTTTACAAAGCACCGCAATCATCTTTAACTGACTGGCTGAGTACCCTACATCAAGATTAGCCACCCATTTAGGATCGCTGAACCGGTCAGGTGCTTTTATTTTTAGCTGTTCCAGGACCGTTTTCGCGCGTTCCTGCCGTGAGGTAGCCCTGGCGGTCGCCATAATTTTACGCACTTCGGCTTCTTTTTCTTCTCCAAGCAGTTCTCTGCCGCCCACGTAAACAGGGACAAACTTATTAATGCAGGTAGAGCCCACCCAGAGGGAATAATGTGTGAGGGAGTTAGTTATCTGAAACTGATAGCGCAGCCCCTCGTTGTCACACAGCTCGCAGGTTTTATTGATGGAGTGCGAATCAATAAATCCGCCGGTGACCGACCACTCCTTCATGACCGCCGGCCACGACTGCCCTGAAGAATATCGCAACATGTTATCTCTGGCTTTATCTAACCAGCTGGCCATAACTCACCTCCGTCTGAATAACGCTCACTTACAATCCAGAATACCGCAACTGAGCGCTGGGAGCAGCGTAACTGTGCATTTCATACAAGAATCAAAATGTAATACGAATATATTACACATGTAATGCTTTTAAACTACATTTAACCGGTATTTCACTGTCTTCAGCGGATGATTAGACAAAACAGGTAGAGTGTTTCACTGGCCGCTTCCCGGCTCATTTCGCCGTCAGCCCCTGTCACGCAAGGCCTGAGTAGAACGGCCCTCAGCGCCTGGTGTCCCAATCCCCTCTTCTCAGCAAAAATCCGTTATGACAAAACACGTATATTTCGAATTTTGTTACCTCACCATCTCACTTGCGGCGATTTATTCCCGTGGCGTCAGGCCACCGGGGCTGTCAAAATAGACAAAACTAGCAAGATCGCGCTACGCGAATGTTTTTGAACGGGCAGGGGCATTACCCGCCAGAATTTGCACAGCGCACACATGAAATACTTATGTATTACATCCACTGGAGCGGGACGCTATGATAGATCTTGAAGACATATTTGGCGATCGCATTAAAGCCATGCGGGAAAGAGAAAAAGAGTTTTTACCGGACGTTGAGTGGTTCTCAAAAATCGAACAGGACAGGCTAGATACCTTTATGACCAAGTATCCTTTTCCGTCCTTTGATGCGATCCCCCAAGACAGTTCAGGGTTCACTTTTCCTACATTTGAGGACCTGCAGTTTTATCTGCCCCAGCAGCTTCGTTCGCAGCCATCAAAGATTGTTGAAGTTGACGGACTGGCCTTTCTCAACGTTCTGGGGGACGGTGCATTCTGTATCAATCCGCGCCGTTGGTACAAAATAAAAACCTATATTGCTAAAGGAATCGTTGAATATCCGCAGGCATCTGTGAGGCAATTTGGCGTATCTGACGGACGGCATCGCACTTTGTTGCTAATGCAGCTGTACAACCGCAGGACAATCCCCGTAGTGATCCCTGAAAACCATTACAATAAGTTTATGGCTGATGCTAGGAGCCTTTGTGCTCTTTAAAAGGTCTGCGGGCCTAAAACGTAATTCAATTGAATTACACAAGTATTCACACTGTATTACATTAAAGGAGAAAGAATGCTGATGATGACGGGTGATCGCCCAGTTCCTGTGACGCATTATGAAACCGCCATAGCCCTTCGCCGGATGGCATTGATGCAGGAACACCTGCCGAAGTATCTGCTGGCTCCTGAAGTGGCTGTGCTGCTGCACTATCTTCCGGATGAACGACAGCGCATGCTGTTCGCCACGCTGTGGAACACCGGTGCCCGCATCACTGAAGCCCTGACGTTAACCCCGGAAGACGTACAACTGGAGGGGCCACGGCCTTGTGTACGTTTGCGTACGCTCAAACAAAGACAACGGGGCAGAGGAAGACCGTCGGCTGACGAGAGGATAGCCAGAATTGTGCCGCTTCTCGATACCAGTTATGTCGAGCAGCTGAAACGTTACCTGGCAACATTCCGGCCCGGACGGCGTCGGCCACTATTTGATGTCAGCAGAAAAACGGCCTGGCTGTGGTTACAACAGGCTGAGAAAAGGGCGGGGGTAGAAGGTATTCAGTTTGCGCTGCCTGCACTGAATCCTAAAACCTTCCGGCACAGTTTTGCGATGCACTTGTTTTTTAACCATGTCCCGCCGAAGGTCGTACAGGCGTATATGGGTCATGAAAGATACGAGAGTACCGAAGTATATCTGAAGGTGTTTGCGCTGGACGTGGCACCGCAGATGGGCGTGACGTTCTTGATGGACCACCGGGAATATGCACACTTGCTGAAAGACAAATAAAAAACAAAAATAATTACATATATTAATTTTGAGTTGACGCTATGTAATTATATGCCGTTATAACTTACTATACCATTTACATTGTAGGTTTTTTTGCATAGAATTAGAAATGCTTATTTTAAAGGACATATAGCTCGTTTTAATTTTACAAAAAATTAGCATCTTGATTTTTCAAATAAAACCGTACCTATCTTTAACGACACGTCATTTATAGACTATCTCAAAAAACATGACATTTCAGTAAATCCCTAGCATGGTACTATGAAAAATACGTTATTATATTTTTGCAATATATACCACGGGAAAAAAGCCCCCCCCCCATGGCAATGTATAATATAAAGATAGAAACTTAAAAATTTTCATCAAGAGCATTCTAATAATGACTCCATCAGGAGAAAAATATAATAACTTAGATACAGACCGCTTCCGCTTACGCGGCTTAACACACATCACACTAAATATCGCACATTAATAAAAACCATACATGGGGTAATAATATGAAACGTAAATCAAATGATATGAAACACAAAATAATAATTAAGCTATTATATTTTTTCATTGTTGTTTTTTTCATTGTAGGCATGGCCATTGTTATTGCCCCAATATTCTCAGCCCCACCTGGCACTATGTATTTCCCATTATGAAATCATTGGCTTATTGATACATCCTGAAATTCTCTTCCATTTATTTTATACTAAAAAATGAGGCGTCAGTTATAAAGAGATTTCTCTCACTGCGCCTCGCATTTAATAAAGTACGTTCTTATCATCTAAAGTGACGATTAATGTCCATGAAATACGTAATTATTAGCTCAGATCATGCAGCCTTTTTTTGAGGGGTTTGCCAAGACGGAACTCGCTAAAGCGAACCTTAAGACCTTCCCGCTCCGGGCTACAACACATGGCGCCAACAAAACGTTTCTCTCCTCTGGGGAAAGGGCATAGGCGAATAAGAGGCCAAGTGAGACCGTCGTGCGAGTATTGCAGGCGTAATACCCCATTATCTACCGTAGCTCTCATCCAAAACTTATTTGGGTTACCTTGAAATACTCCAGTGGCCCAGTCAGATTTTCCATCAGTAAGAACGCTGCTCAGCAATAACTGATTGTCAGCAAATTCAATCCCCGCTTTACACCAATGCTGCGTGTCCTGCTCAATCATTAAACCTGCCTGATCATAGAGTTCCTCGAACTCTCCCTCGATACAGAGTTGTAAGGTAAAGTCTCCTTCTACATGACAACCAAAGACGTGACCGCTGTGCCGAGTAAAACCATAGTGAGTCTCACGCCAAAAGTCTGTATTGCTGTTTGTAGTAACATAGAGTGCATCTTCTTTCAGTACCCATTTAGTCGGCACATTGACCCACTGACAATCTTTAATATCCATCGGTTCTCCATATGATAACTCTGAGTTATGTAAGGCGCAGAGCAAGATTTAATTTATCTGCGGATCAGATAGCTGCAAAGTGGCAAGCTAAAAGAAAGTAACCCAATTACAATAAAAGCGTTTATTAGACTAGTTTGATGAGCAATTGCTCCTATAAATGCAGGACCAAGCAGAATACCTGAATAACCTATACTTGATATTGCAGCCACTGCAAGTGTAGTTGGCATCGTGGTTTGGCGTCCTGCTGCACTAAATAATATGGGTACTATATTTGAAAGTCCTGCTCCTATAAGGAAAAAACCACAAATCATGGCAAAGAGATTTATCCCTCCCACAACTACGCTAATTCCTGAGGTTGCTATGAGGGAACTAACCAGGAATACATTGAAGCGGCCAAATGATTTAATCAGCCGATCTCCCAACAGACGCCCTAGGGTCATAGCCAAGGCGAAAGTTGTATAGCCAACACCTGCAAAATTGGCAGTGATATCGCTATGGTTTATTAGTAAGATACCGCTCCAGTCCAGCATAGATCCCTCCATGATATAAGCAACGAAACACAAAGCACCAAGAATGATTACAATGCCTTTAGGTATTACGAAAAATGGAGAATCATTTGATTCAGAATAGTTAAGCAACCCGCCATAAGTGATAACAAGAAGCCCTAGCACCAACATCATAACTATGCTTACTGTTACGAGCGGCGTCAGACCATAGATAATCAGTGTACTTACAAGTCCCGATCCTACAATACCGCCAATGCTAAACAACGCGTGGAAACCAGACATAATGGGTCGACCTGCCAGCTTTTCAACATGAACTGCATGGATGTTAGCTACTACATCCATACCCCCAATGCCACTACCAAACACAAATAGAGCCAAAGCTAAGGTGAAAGGTGTATCGAAGATCGCAAGTGCCGGCAACAGCATCAGCATGACCAGAGTAGCTATGTTAAAAACTATCCTGCAGCCATAACGTGAGGCGAGAACAGCAGACAATGGCATCATCAATAACGATCCAATGCCAAATGCCAACATCACCATGCCCATGGTACCGTTGTCTGCCATCAATCGTATCTTGGCAAATGGTATCAACGGAGCCCAGGTCGCCAGGCTTAGGCCGGCAATAAAAAAGGCAATCCGCGTTGAGGTAACCGAGCGTGGAACGGTGTATGATGTGTCGTGAGCGACCAATTTTTTAAACTCCCATTTTTTGTATGGCCATAGAGGATGTTGACATTCCATATTCACTTCGTAATTGAATTCATCATTGCGTCAAAGGCATCGATTTCATCTAATGAGCCGATCACTTTGTAGGCAGCTCCATAATTCTCGGTGTTAGAGAGAGCGTGAGGCCAGCCATAAACGCGTCGAATGCCAGCTGCGGTTGCAGCCTTTATACCGAGGTCTGTATCCTCTATAACAACTGTCTGATCTGGATGAGCGCCGAGACACTGCAACATCGCCAAATATGGGTCGGGATGAGGTTTTGTGCGTTCGATATCATCACCGCTAATAAGTGGCTGCTTTAGATGCAATTCCAGAGTGCCTAAGTTAGCCAGACAGATGTCTCGCGGAGCGGTGGAGACGAAACCAAATGGGACATGTTTTTCAATTAAGCTCTGAATAAGCGAACGGATACCTGGACGTAGATAACGTGGCATAAGCTGATCTTTATAAGCACTGACGATCTGGACAGTAATTTGTTCATGTTGCTTAGCATCGATACCTAGGCTCAACAAAGTTTCCTTTAGACTAAGACCTATTAGTTCCTCGGGTGTTACACCTTTAGTCTGCTCGGGCAAGAGGGTTTTAAGGACATCAAAGTGCAACTGCTCGCTATCAACAATTACACCATCAATATCAAAAATAGCGTACAAAGAGCTCATGAAGTAGACTCCTATTGATGGGATGAGATGCGCAGCAGCACTTTACAATTTGGCTCTGTGATTGGTTTCTGCCTTTTCGCTGCTATATCACAACCAACCATCGAAAATGCCTGCAAATAATCATTAAAATTAAAGGTGTGGCTGACCAGCTTGGCAGCAGGTATCTTGCCGTCCCTTATCATCACGTAGGCTCGTTCGAAGCTTTGGTTAAGAGAATCTATCGAACCTATTACCGACAAACTTTTATCCGCAATCTTTAGTACATTCAGCTTGGCTGTATAATCTTTCAGAGCCACATTGAGCAACTTTCCACCTGGCGCTAAGCGATTAAAAACGACTTCTGAAAGATAGCCAGTAGTATCAACACACAAATCTAGCCTCTCATCATCACTGCCGTACTCTTCTCGCATAGCCTTCTCAAAATCCTTATAGATACGTCCTTCTTCAGGTAAAACACCTTTTGCAAACCTGTGACGATGCTCATTTTTTTCAACCAGAAAGGCATTAACACCGCGCAGATGTAGACTCCACAGATAAAGCATTCCCATGGGACCAGCACCGATTACGCATGCTCGAATATCTGTATGCGTTATGTTTAGCTTGTCTACACCTGTTATGGTGCAACTGAGTGGCTCGGTCAGGGCTCCCTCTTCGAAGCTAACGTGATCATCTAAATGCAGTAAGGAGTTCTCTTTTGCGCAGTACTGATCTGCAAAAGTGCCGTTATAGGAAACGCCAGCCTCAGTTCCGTGCTTACGTTCGCAATGGTTAGGATTGCCTGTCTGACACATGCGACACTCGCTGCAGGAATAAGTAGGGTTGATAACTACGCGATCCCCCACCTTAAATCGGGTCACGGCCGTACCTATCTTCACTACTTTGCCAGTTGACTCATGACCCAAAGTTGTTCCAGGAATAGCCACAGAATAATCACCGGTAATGATACCTACATCCGTACCGCATAGACCACAGACCTCAACCGAAACGATCACATCATCGGGATCGAGACACTGTAAAGAAGGCACTTCAACAGGAGAGACGTCCCAAACGCCATTAAATTTGAGTGCTTTCATCGGATTTTTCCCTGTGTGGTATTAAGTTTGTGTTCAAGTTTAATAAATGTGCGATCTAGCTTGGCGGCGATCTCGTCGATATGGTGGGATCCACAGATAAGTGGAGGGCGAACTTTGATAGCACGTCCCTTTCCGTAACGCGAACCTCTAATTACAAGTCCTAGTTCAGATGCTATTTCTATCACCATCGCAGCAATTTCGGGACTTGGTGTATCGAAACCGAACATGTAGCCTAACCCACGAACATTAGTAATTAACTCATGTTTATTCTGCAACTCAAGCAACGCATTACGCAGATAAGGCTCATTTAGTTGCACATTCTCAAGCAACTTTTCGTCTTCGATGATTGCGATAGTTTCGTGAAGAGCGGTCAGAGATAAAGGATTTGCCCCTGAGGTATTAGAATGTTCGTAGGCTTCCAACACATCCAGTTTGTGATTCATCAATATACCCCCTGTAGGTATACCGATTCCGCCAGCACCTTTGGCAAAAACTACAATGTCTGGTTTAAGTTCCTTCGCATATCCTGTGGTGGCAAAAAAAGTGCCAGTTCTTCCAAAACCAGTCTGAACCTCATCAGCGATCAGTATTATTCTGTATTTGTTGCAGATTTCGCGTATTTGACGGTAAAACTCGACAGGCAATACTATGTTGCCACCATTACCAAGAATTGGTTCGACAATTAGACAAGCTATGTTTCCGCTTGAGCCATAGTTGATGAAATCCTCTAACTCAGAAAAACGGTTTAAGTTTAATGAATTAATGCTTTGCTCTCCTGCGAGTTCGCTATCGGGCACTGGTATCTTAAAAGAACCATCTATATTTGCGGTAAAGTGATGAAGACGAAATGCATTACCGGATATTCTTGCAGTTGCCAAAGACTGGCCATGATGTGACATAAATAGAGAGATTACACCCGAGCGCCCAGTGTACTTTTGTGCCATACGAATCGCCCCTTCAACCGCACCGGAACCGGAGACGTCCCTGAGCCAAAGGGAATCAATTCCATCGGGTAAGTGTGGTTTGAGCCGTTTAAGGATTTGCTCAGCAATGGGTTTGGTATAAGCGGAACTTAGATGGGCGCAACGGTCGATTTGCTGTTTGAGTTTTTCGGTCAGTCGTTCATGGGTATAACCGAAAGGCAGGTTAAAAGTTCCTGAAGCTGCATCAATTATTACCCGATCACCATCGTGTAAATAGGGCCCGTCCCCTTTATAACGTGAAATCATGTGCTCAAATTCATTATCTTTAGTTTTCATATATCATTACCATTGATTTTTATATATAACATGAAGTATCGTTTGATTCAGGAACCTATAGAGGTTCTTATTTTACACTCCCTAGTAAATGCGAAACTGCGCTCAACAATCTGTAAATTAAAAATACTCGTTACTTATAAAGTGCTTGCCGTACTTGCCCTTATGCAGGGTCTTTTAGTGATAAGATTCTTATCAAGATTTGATATGCTATAAAGCATCAACCCGATGACACTGTCATACATTATTTGGAAAAGCTCGTTGGTAAAATGATTTTCTGATTAATGACGGATTCCCTTCGTGGCATCCCTAGCTAACTCGGATGCTGATGCTGATGCTGAAAACATAATAGAGCAAATGTAGAACATCTAACCTGACAAATATAATGGAAATTATCGATCATTTAAATATTATTGATAGCCCATACCTATCATAAAGTTAGTAATGATCGTTGCCAATAATCACAATACGATATAGTTTCAAAAATAACTTTAAATTATTCAAAAAAATCATGATGTTATGCTCACTCCACATTTCCGTTATAGTTATGAATCATTCGTCTATATTGATTGTCATGCCAAATTCAGAGAATACTTCTTGCTCTTTGGATAACTGAATTCATCTGAACTAAACTAATTATAAAAAAAACCTGTCGTATTTAATAATAGTATTATTATAAACCACTCAATATGACAGACCATTTTATCTCGAAAGGATGTGGGATATCACAACAAAAAAGTATACGTAAGAGCCCTAAAAAAGACGAGAACCATTAAAATTTTTGTTGTATAGATTGAATTTTTTATCCTGTTCTGTAACAGATCATCCCTTACCTTTAACGAATCAAGCAGCGAAAAAATTCAAGAGCACGAAATGATAACCAGTTACAGCTGGTCTTACAGAGCGATAACTAGGCATGCCTTCGTAAACATATGAAGTTTATGTATCCCGTCTAGAGGTACACGCAATTGCTTTGTCCGTAAATTTTCCCATTGTTAATTCTCAGGTGAGGCGTAAAAATCACTTCGTAGTGATAACAACATTAGCTAAATAGATACTCCAAATAGTAGGTCACTCCAAGGGAATTCAGATCAATGTAAGCGTTGAGATCAATTACTAAATATCCTAAATTGAAGTGGTCAACAAAAACTGGCCACAGTTTTGGATTTTTTCCAGAACAATCGCTCTGATTCATTGGGTGTTAAGCCACCATTATATTAGTGGGGTCTGAGATGGCTATATTATCCCATGATGTAATTCGTTATCGCCATGCTGGCTTCGCTAAAATTAGCGTACCCGTCATCCGGAATCCACTCTGTTTTTAGGCTTCTGAAGAACCGTTCCATGGGCTGTTATCCCAGCAATTTCCCGGCGACTCAGGCCATCGAAAGGACTTTACCTGTTAGTGCTCAATCAGGTAATAATGACATCGCCCAGCGGTGTAATGCTGATTGAGTACAAGCTAGGCAGCTTCGAGGCGAAACTCGGGGTTAAAATTGCGTCTGTTACGTCCGGTCATAATGTCACCTTTTTTACTGTGAGGTGATGATAACACCTTTATTCAGGTGCCAAATTCAGTGTGCCACTACAGTACCTGGGCCTGCTGACCTAATCCCTTTTTGGCCATGCGTAAATGGAAAAGGAATTCACACCTATAACGCAGGCCCACCTCTTGCTTCAAATATGTCCGCTGGGGATATCTGAAGCTTTCTTCATAAGAATTTCAGAAAGATATCTAATCTACCTTACATAAGGCCCGCTCTAGTGTTGTAAAATCATCGGTACTGACATATGCTTTTTACATCCCCCTAGGGGGGATAAATACATCTGTCAGAGAGTTAAAAATGCTATTTATTTTATCGAATCGAACTTACAGACACCTTTTCCTTGCCCAGATCATTGCGCTGGTCGGTACTGGCTTAGCAACCGTTGCACTTGGCCTGCTCGCGTACGATTTGGCTGGCGATCGTGCGGGAGCGGTACTGGGCACGGCTCTCGCTATCAAAATGACAGCCTATATTGCTGTAGCTCCTCTTGCCGCCGCTTTTGCAGAAAAGCTTCCGCGCCGGACCATGTTGGTCTGTCTCGATCTGTGCAGAGCATTTGTTGCACTTGCATTACCGTTTGTAACGCAGATTTGGGAGATTTATATCCTGATCTTTGTTCTCCAGTCGGCTTCCGCGGCTTTCACTCCGACTTTCCAAGCGACGATCCCGGACATTCTGCCCGATGAAAAACAGTACACACGAGCACTGTCGCTATCGCGTTTGGCATACGATCTTGAAAGCGTTGTCAGTCCCATGCTGGCTGCGGCACTCCTGGCTGTTGTCAGCTTTCACAGTCTGTTTGCAGGCACCGTAGTGGGTTTCTTAGCTTCGGTTGCACTAGTAGTGTCCCTCAAACTCCCTCAACCGCAGCAGAGTAGCGTGCGCCGCAGTATTTATGAACGCACCACTCGCGGAATGCGCATCTTCCTTAAAACGCCACGTCTGCGCGGGTTGCTAGCGCTCAATCTCGTGGTGGCTGCCGCCAGTGCGATGGTGATTGTGAATACCGTGGTGCTGGTACAGGCAAAATTTGGTCTTACGCAACGCTCGACCGCGATCGCGCTGGCGGCCTTTGGACTTGGTTCGATGATTGCTGCGCTGGTTCTACCGCGGCTGCTGGACAAAATCAGTGACAGAACGCCAATGCTGATAGGCACCGCAATGCTGGTTGCGGGACTTGGAGCGGGTATCTTCATTCAGAGTTATACGGCACTGATTGCCATCTGGTTGTTTATTGGTATTGGCTATTCGCTCGCACAAACACCATCAGGCCGCCTGCTGCGCCGCTCTTCTGACGCTAATGACCGTCCGGCATTGTTTGCAGCACAGTTCACCCTTTCTCACTCCTGCTGGCTGATCACCTACCCGCTGGCAGGCTGGATGGGAGCCGCAGTCAGCTTACAGGCGTCATTCATTGCGTTAGCTCTAGTTGCCGTATTTTCACTGGTTCTGGCTGCGGTTATCTGGAAGCCAGAACATGATGCGCGAGTGGTGCTCCATAGCCACGAAGATGACGTTACCGGCAAGTCGGAAGAGCACGAACATGATTTTGTCATCGACGATGAACACCCTTCATGGCCAAAGTGTAGGTAATACAGTTACATCATGACGTAATTAGAAAAGTGGGGAGGCCAGAGAAACCGTGTAATTTTAAGGTGATTGCGCGATGATTCATCCCCTCCACCAGGTAAAGATAAATTATGAGCGTACACACTTCCCACCCCGACATTATAAAAAGACTCAAGCGTGCAGCGGGACACCTGAAAAGCACTATTCAGATGCTTGAAGATGAAAAGCCCTGCCTTGACATTGCCCAACAACTCTATGCCGTTGAACGAGCAATAATGACGGCCAAGCGTACTTTGATCTATGACCATTTAGACCACTGTCTGGAGGATGCCCTTCGTAGCGGTAACGAAAGTACAGAGGAAACACTTGGCCAATTTAAAGAGATTACAAAATATCTTTAAGGCAAGTTAAACATGAATGATTTCTCAGCCCTGCTGCTGCAAGGCACATCAAATGCCTGGCTGCTCATTCCCAGCGCGTTATTACTTAGTGCATTACACGGACTTGAACCGGGTCACGGCTTTGTTGAATAAATCGGATTTAGATAAAAGCGCCTCCCATCACTGACCTACTCAGGCAATCCGCACACTTTCTGGCATCCCTGCACGCGTCATTTTGTTTAAGGCACGGATCATGGCCATAGCCTCACCAACCTGCGCATCGTAGTCACGCAGCGTCAGGTGACCACCGAACAGTTGTTTAACCCGGTACATCGCTGTTTCGGCCACCGACCGCCGGTTATAAGCCGTGTGCCATTTCCAGTAAGCATTGCTCCCGGTAAGCCTCTGCCTGGCCACCGCCTGATTTCTTTCCGCATACTCCTCCGCCCAGTAACCCGCCCGGGTTCGCGGCGGGATAAGCGCCTTGATTTTTTTAGCCGCAGCTCGTCATGGCAAAGTTTTGTGTCATAAGCGCCATCGGCAGAAGCGACCTTAACTTTCCGGTGGGTCTGACGAATAAGTCCCGGGAATGCCTCTGCGTCAGTCACATTATTCAGTGACAGGTCAGCGCAGATAACCTCATGCGTACCGGCGTCCACCGCAAGGTGCAGTTTCCGCCAGACGCGGCGTTTTTCCTGACCGTGCTTTTTCACCTTCCATTCGCCCTCACCGAAGACTTTTAAGCCGGTGGCATCGATAACGAGATGGGCAATCTCACCGCGCGTGCTGTTTTTGAAAGGGATACAGACAGACTTAGCCCGCCTGCTGACGCAGGAACAATCCGGGCAATGGAGCGGGAGCTTCATTAAGGTAAAAATGGAATCAATGAATCCCTGAGCGGCGCGTAATGTGAGGTGAAAGACGCGTTTGAGCATCAGTACGGTGGAAATAGCGAGCTCAGAATAGCGTTGAGGACGACCACGTGAAGACGTGTTGGGCTCGTCATACCAGGCCTAAATGGCCGACTCATCAAACCAGAATGTCAGTGAGCCCCGATTGATGAGCGCCTAGTTGTAGGTAGCCCAGTTGGTGATTTTGAACTTTTGTTTTGCCACGTGATATCGCTGCAGGATCAGGAGTGTGTTGATCTGATCCTGATTACGGCCAAAAGTTCGATTTATTCAACAAAGCCACATAAATGTAATACTAATAATACCACTTGTATTTTGTTGTTATTTAAACTTCATCATTCCATTTTTTTTCCACAAAGCTAATAAAATCTAAAAAAAGAGGTGAATAATATGTTCTATGCATCCAAACAAGATAGACTGGTATATTATCAATCTTCCAGTCAGGAATGATTCTCACAAGTGAACCGTCGTTGATATGTGTGTGTACTAACCATTTAGGTGTATCCAGAAGCAACCCTTTCCCTTCAATGTGCAAATTGAAAAGGGCGAGATAATCGTTAGATATGATAGAAGGTGCGTGATTTTTGTTTAAGGTAATAACATTATCCAATTTTGAGAAATTCATATCGTCTTTAGAATTAAAATTACTCATCATCAATAGGGTATGTCCTTTGATGTTGTCAGGGCGATCTAAAAAATTATTTTTTTTAATATATTTAGGAGAGGCACAGCTAATAATCTCAACTGGTTTTAGTTCTCTATGTATCAGTTCTGGCCATTGAATCTTTCCGTAGTGTAGAGCTATATGATCGGGATCTTTTATATTATTATCAAATTCAAAAAGCTCTCTTGATTTTATCTCAACCCTAGCCATAGGATTTTTAGTTACATATTCACTTGCCCAATGATTAGCAAGTAACTGACATACTAAAGATGGAGCGGAAAACTTTATTCCCCCTTGAATTAAAGGTTCAGGATTCATTAATTCAGCCAGTAGTGACTGAAAGGATTCAGTTAAATTCTTTGCTTTAATATACGCAATGTGACCTGCAGAAGTTATCTCAAAATTTCGAGCATCCCTTTTAATTAGCATCGTCTTGATGTAACCCTCTAATCTGGAAATAGCTTTGCTCACAGTGCTGACGCTAACACCGAGTTCACGAGCTGCAAGAGAAAGGTTCTTCTTCTCAATGGTCTTAACAAAAATTACCCAGTCACGAAGTTCGTGAGTGTTATTAAACTTCAAGTTGCACCTATGAAATAAGAAAACATTCATTTCAACATAGCATAACTTTTTAAAAATGAGATAAAAATGAATTTTTCAAGCCGTCTCACTCGGTTTGCTATTTGTAGCTAGCTATATTTTTCCAAATTGGAAAGATTAGTTTTATCATTAGGACATTTACCTATCGTAAGTTTTAATATATTGTTAACAAATGAATTCTTACACTGATGCCTTTTTTTAAAAGAAAGAGAGTTTATGATTAAAAGGTTATATTTAATAGCTTTGACCATACTAATAACTTGTTCTCTTTCTCACATTTTAATTTATCTAAAAAATATATTACCTCATATTCTTAAAAGAACTGCCAGAGCGCTAGTTAACTTGTACTTCATAAGAAATGAGTATTGATGCTACTGAATTAAAGTGTATATTTAGCACACAAAATAATTTAAATCATAAATAAAAAATTCAGAAAATAATTTTTGGCTTTTTTGTTAAATTTCTATATAAACAAGAGGATTTTCACTTTGGAGAGGACATACATCTTGATAAATTGCAATGCATTATAGATAAAGAAATAGAACGTGGGGGTTTATTATAAAGAAAAGGATATAATTCAAGGTTGCTTTTCTAAATTCAGAAATTAATTGTTGTTAGTCTGTGAAGAATTTATCCAATAATTAGGAGTTAAATTACTGTACAATTTTCTTTAAAAATATATCTAAACTTATGCAATCAACGTTACTGAACGACCCAGTTTTGATTAGTGGTTTAATATAAGTCACTAATTTACAAGAGAAAATATGAAAAGAGCTATCTTCTTAAGTTTTACAATTTTGGCCACGAGTTTGGCATCAAATGCTATTGCTGGTGAGCATTCTTTGTCTCTGGGCTATGCACAAAGTAAGGTTGAAAACTTTAAAAATATGCCCGGCATGAACTTACAGTACCGCTACGGATGGGATTCCCGCCTGAGCACTGTTGTGTCATTTACGGCGTTACAAAACGATGGGGACAAGAATTACGATGGCTTTCTTGGGAGAAAAACTGATCACGTAGATGCCGAGTACTATTCCATATTGGTAGGTCCAGCCTATCGTGTTAATGACTATGTCAGTACGTATGCTGTTTTGGGAATGTCACACTCAAAAATGGAACGTCGCTTTACCCAACGTTTTGCTGGAACTGGAGAAGATATTAATTACTCAAATAGTGATAACTTCTTTGCTTATGGTGCAGGCGTTATCATAAATATTGCTGAGCATTTTACAATGAGTGGCGGGTACGAAGGTTCTCAAACGAAGGTTGAAGATCAACACCGGTTAATTAGTGGTTTCAATATTGGTATTGGTTATCTTTTCTAAAAGATGTTTTTCTCAATCAGTCAAGAAAAACGCTCTTCATATATCGAGCGTATTTTTTTTCGTAGTTTTAGCATAGCTACTCTAGTTATGCTGTTGTCGATACTTCCGACTAAATCTCCATAGGTTTAGGGGTTGAGGGCCAATGGAACGAAAACGTACGATAAGAATATAACAAAATGATTGTATTCATCATCCAGGTATTTTTAACCTTTACTATATTTCTGTATGGATGTTTTCCCCTCAACTTCGTCAGACCTGTCTTCAGCTTCATCGTAGGCGCGTCGTGAAGCTTCTATATCCTGCCATGTGTCGCGAATCCAACGGGTAAAGCCCGCCAGCGGTTCCAACATGGAGCGCCCTCGTTCGGTCAACTCGTATTCGACGCGAGGCGGCAGTTCAGGGTAGTAGTGGCGCGAGACCAGACCATCCCGTTCAAGGTTGCACAAAGTCAGCGTTAGCATGCGTTGCGAGATGTCAGGGATGCCCCGTCGAAGCACCCCGAAACGCATCCGGGTATCGGGATAGAGAGATAAGAACGAAATTACCAATATTGTCCACTTGCCTCCCAGTCGGGCTAATACACTCCCGGGAGCACAAGGCGTCAGTACCGGGCCTCTGGACGTATGTAGAACAGGTCGACCATTGACCTCATCTGGCATCATGGTCTGTCCATCTTTAGGAATTCTCTCCATTGGTTATCTCTCTGTAACTCAGTATCAAAAAAGTGCCGTCTTGCGGAAATACCATGATAGTTCAAAATGAGAACCTTCAGAAGTTACTATGGGTTACTGAAATGCAACAGTCTTTGGAATTTTTGGTTTTTGGTGCTACCGGGCAGCAGGGCGGTGCTGTGGCAAGAGCGTTGATAGCAAGGGGGGAAACGGTACGTGCCTTCGTCAGGGATGTCCAGAGCCATAAAGCAAGAGCTCTTGCCGAACTGGGCATCAACTGGTTGTTGGCGATCTGTTTGACCGTGCTTCGATTGATCGGGCGATGCAGGGCGTCAACCGTGTGTTCAGCGTGCAGACCAGCTCTCCATCCGGCCTGGTGTCAGACGAACAGGAGGTGATGCAGGGCAAGGCAATCGCCGATAGTACGGTTGCAGCAAACGTTGAATTCATCGTGTACTCTTCGGGTGGAGCGGCGGGAAAAGGTCTGACCGGCATGGGACATTTCGACAGCAAGTCCAAGATAGAGGAGTACATTCGCAGCCTGCCGATCGCATCTACGATCACGCGTCCGGCCACCTTTATGGAGATGATGCTGCTGCCGGGTATGGGATTGAATACGGGTGTATTCACCTTCTTCATGCATCGGGATCAGCCTATGCAGATGATTGCGCTTGACGATCTTAGCCGAATTAATGCCGAGATCCTATGCCACCCGGAGCGTTACGCGGGTCAGGCGTTGGAGTTTTCCGGGCAGAGTATTACCGGCGAAGACCTGGAGTGCGCTTTCTCGCTTGCAGCAGGCCACCCAATTCGCAACCAGCGGTTTTCAGAAGAGTTGCTGGCAGGCAACTTGTTCCTGAGAAAACTGACGGAGCTTGTGGACAACGGCGTGGTAGCAGGAATTGCAGATATCCCAGCCTTAGAGAGAGAGTTCGGTCCGATGTTGACACTGAAAGAATGGCTTGCAGGGGCGGGAAAAGCTCCTTTTGACGCTGCGCTGAATATGGAAACTGCTGATATTGCATTGAGATAACACGGTTTGCAGGAGTGCGGCTGCGCTCCTGCAGATTACGGCATTCATAACTCTGGACCACAGACCCGGCGTCAATTGCAGATGCAGTTGGAAGATTTCCTATCGTCGGGGTCTGGAGTTATTGTCAGATCCACTAACCTGCCGTTCTGTTCACTTTTCCCGAAGAGTGCCACGCGATCTCTAAAAAAAAATTATTATCATAATGTTGAACTATAAAAACAGACTCTACTGTGTGACCTTGTCGTCTTCCAGAAGAGACAGGTACCGGGTTGGCACCACACAGTGCCGCAAAACCTGATTCGGATCTTAACCGTTGGGGATTGTCTCCGGCAGTGATCAGCAACTGCGAAGCGCTTTCGTATCCAATAGCATTACGTTTGATCAGTTCAGGTGCCAGTTCATCGACAATTGCCGCAATCATGACATTCAGATCAGCGATTTCGTCATGTAATTCGAGATAGCGTCGGGCAAGGGACTTTAATGAAATGCGATAAACGTTGGTAACATTGCGGTATTCACTGGCATCAGGTCTCCAGGATCCCAGAGTCCTGATGAGCTGCATGCGCGTCATATTTCTGAGCTGTTCACGTAATTCATCCGGTGCAGAGAAAATATTGGAATGGATAATCTGGAGAGCGACTCTTCGGGCCGATATCGCTGTTTTGCGGCAAGTTTTTAACACCCGAAGAGACTCAATCATGCCATTGCGCGTTTTGGGTGTGACGGTTCTTATTCCGGAGAATGCGGCATGAGCAGCACATTCAGCATCAATCGTGTCACTTTTACCCCGTTTACGTCGTTCCATTCGGTCTGGTGCGGTCACTTCAAGAACTTCTAACCCGGCATTCTGCAAATAGCGAAGCAGACCTGATCCATAGGTGCCTGTACACTCAACACCAATTCGCTTTAATGCCCCAAATGAGGTCATCCATGCCAGCATCTGCCGGTAACCTTGTCGTGTTGTGGCGAAATATTGGGTCCCCAGGACTTTATTGTTCTGATCAACGACAGCGGCAACGTGCAGATCTTTATGTGTATCCACGCCACCCACAACGGCGGCTTCGGTAACTTTATCAGACATGACAGAGCTCCAGTGAGGAAACAGAGTTGAATCTCCAGACAGATAACCCGGACAGGACAGTAACGAGACAAGCCGTCAGGCCCTTCTTGAGTCACGCGCATCGGTGAGGAGATACCTCGCATGAAGGCACTTCCGGCAACCGACGGGTCCAGGGCAGGACACAAAAGGTCGATCGCTGTGTGAGTCAGGATGCGGGAAGATCTTCACTGCATCAGTAATCACACCAATCGGGTTAAACGGCAAACTGAGTGGTGGTAAGACTGACACCAGCATTCTTACTATCGCTGTGGAACATCACTCCGGCTGGCTTGCCGCGCGTTTCCCATGCCATTTCCAGCGCTTTCATAGTGAGCCTGCTGTCCGGCGAGAACGACATTGCCCAGCCCACTGGTTTTCTTGCGAACAGGTCGAGAACAGCGGCGAGGTAAGCCCAGCGTTTACCTGTTTAGATATAGGTCACATCCCCGCACCACACCTGGTTTGGCTGTGTTAGGGCGAACTGTCGCTTAAGATGATTCGGGATAGCAA
>NZ_JYDG01000047.1:0-37377 GCF_003263545.1 Rahnella sp. AN3-3W3 | reverse complement strand
CTTCGCAGGGGGAGGAGTAAGGAAATTACACCTTTTTCTTCCCCTTCACAGAGGCAGAAGCTAAAAATTACATCGCTTTCAGGTAAAGCTCGCGAACTTCTTCACGTGTTGGCGTACGCGGATTACATGGCGCACATGGGTCAGCCAGGGCTTTATCCAGCCAGCCTTCAATATCGGATTCCTTAATCCCCAGTTCTTTGAAACCGGACGGGATCCCCACGCGGGCGGATAATTTACGGATCGCGTCAATAGCCGCCATGCTGGCTTGCGTTTCGCTGATACCTTGCGTGTGCACACCCATTGCGCGGGCGATATCGGCAAAACGGTGCGGGGCAGAGGAACGGTTAAACTCTTCAATGACTGGCAGTAAAATCGCATTACACACGCCGTGCGGCAGATTATGCGTCGCCCCTGGCTGATGCGCCATCGCATGGACCAGTCCAAGCCCGGCGCTGTTAAATGCCATGCCAGCCAGATATTGTCCCTGCGCCATTTTCTCGCGAGCTTCAATATCGTCGCCGTGATCGACGGCTTTCGGCAGCCATTGCGTGATGGTAGAAATAGCGGCGAGCGCCGTCGGATCAGTCAGCGGATGCGCGCCAACAGATATATAGGCTTCAATCGCGTGCGTCAGTGCGTCCATTCCGGTTGCCGCGGTAATGCCTGCCGGGATCTTGAGCATAATCGACGGATCGTCAACGGCGATATCGGGGATCAGATTTGCATCAATGATCACTTCTTTCACCTGACGCTGACTGTCGATGATCACCGCATTACTGGTGAGTTCAGCGGCAGTACCCGCGGTAGTGTTGATCGCGACCAGGAATACACCCGGTTTAGTGACTTTGCCGACACCGGAATACATCGTGGCCGGCCCCGGATTAGCAGTCAGAATCTTGATGCCTTTAGCGGTATCAATCGGGCTGCCGCCGCCGAAAGCGATCAGATAATCGCACTGGTTTTCCTGATACAGACGGAAACCTTCGTCAACATGAGCCGAGGTAGGATTGGGCACCACGCCGCCGTAAATGGCGTAAGGCATTCCTGCCTGTTTAAGTGCGGAGAATAAACTGTCGAGCAGACCCAGTTCGATTAACTGGCCGTCGGTGACGATAAGCGCTTTGCCGTGTTGTTTGGTCGCCAGCATCGCAACCATATCTTCGATTGCGCCCTGACCGTGAAGGCTGATTTTAGGAAGTGCCAACATGAAACTCATAAAAATTCCCTCTATAGAGTAAGTAAAATAGATGTTCTGTTGTGCGCTGCTCCGTGGTCTTTGCCATTTCCTGCTACGGGAAACATCCCCTGTTCCCCGTGCAGGATTTATGTAGTCTGGAGCATTAAATGCCGGATCAGGCTTTGAGTGCGGCCTCGAAAGGCGTGACCTCAAAACGTTTGCCGAGGGCAATCAGTTCGTCAGTCTGGATAGTTTGTTTCATGCCACCCATCGAAATCACTTTCACCAGGATTTCCGCCGATTTTTCAGCGGTGTCGATCAGGCCGAATGCGTCATCCAGCGTCGGGCCGCAGCCGAAGATGCCGTGGAACGCCCACAGCACCAGGCTGTGATGTTGCATCCGGTCGGACGTGGCGGCGCCGATGCCGTCGGTGCCCGGTACCATCCACGGCACGATACCCACGCCGTCAGGGAAGACCACCAGACATTCAGTGCTGCATTCCCACAATTTGCGGGTAATTTTGGCGCTGTCGAGCTCAAGCACGTACGTCAGTGCGATCAGGTTGGTCGCATGGCAATGCATGATCACGCGATCCTGACCGTTAGTGACACGTTTTCGCACGGCGTGAGATTGCAGATGCGATGCCAGTTCTGACGTCGGCAGACCACCCGCGGTCAGGCCCCAGAGGATTTTATAGCTGGCGCCTTTATCATCGAGCTGAATAACGGTCAGCGCCTCTGAAGGTGCGAGTTGCACGTTACGGAAGAATTTGCCGGAACCGGTCACGATGAAGTATTCGTTGGCCAAATCCGGCGCGTGCTGTGTCAGTTCAACCGTACGTGGCTGGGCGTAAAAATCGTTCTTATAAGGTGCAATATCTTCTGGCAGCAGTCGCATACTGACGTTGCCGCCGTTGCGCTCATCCCAGCCTTTCAACCACATATCAGTGGTCGCTTTAACCATGCCCTGCACAAACCACGAGGTAAATAATGTTTTCATCAGTTCTTTCCTGCAAATAAGGTGAATGCTTTTCTTCGGTGCTGTCAGCAATACTTTGGGTTTATCAAACCTTAGCGTTTAGCCAGCACGCTGGTTTCGTAATGGCGAACGGTATCCAGCCACTGGCCGCCGACTGGTACGTCGTGGCGCTGGCAATACATATCCCACACGGCCTGCCATGGCAGGGATTTCTGTTCTTCCAGCAGTGCCAGACGCGCGGTGTAATCGCCTTCAACTTCCAGTTTTTTCAGTAAATCTGTCGGTTCCAGCAGCGCTTTAAGCAGGGCTTTTTTCATGTTACGGGTGCCGATAACCCAGGCAGCGATGCGGTTGATCGAGGCATCAAAGAAATCCAGCCCGATATGAACGCGGTTAAACAGGTTGTGGCGGACAATTTCGCTGGCGATGGCCTGCGTTTCGTCGTCAAGCAACACCACATGGTCGCTGTCCCAGCGTACCGGACGGCTGACGTGCAGCAGCAGGCGTGGTACATACAGCATGGCGGCGGAAATTTTGTCGGAAATCACTTCAGTCGGATGGAAGTGACCGGCATCAAGGCACAGTGCGGTACCACGGCTTGCGGCGTAACCTAGATAGAATTCGTTTGAGCCCACGGTGTAGCTTTCCGAGCCGATACCGAACAGTTTGCTTTCGACGGCGTCAATGTGTTCGCTCAGAGCAAACTTCTCAGAAATCACTTCATCCAGTGCAGTCATCAGACGCTCACGTGGTGCAAGACGATCCACCGTGAGGTCTTTCATACCGTCCGGTACCCAGATATTCATCACGGAAGGCGTGCCCAGTGCGCGACCAAATGAGGCAGAGACGCGGCGGCTGGCCTGGCAGTGTTCAATCCAGAACTGACGGACTTCCGGGTTCGCGCTGGAGAGCGTAAAGCCGTCGGCACTCATCGGGTGTGAGAAGCAGGAAGGATTGAAATCCAGCCCAAGTTTGTTTTTCTTCGCCCAGTCCACCCAGTTAGCAAAATGCTTTGGCTCGATTTCATTACGCGCAACGGGCTGATCGGATTCCAGATAAATCGCATGCAGGTTCAGTCGGTTAGGGCCAGGAATCATCGAAATGGCCAGCTCTAAATCAGCCCGAAGTTGCTGAGCATTACGCGCTTTACCGGGATAATTACCGGTCGCCTGGATACCACCGGTCAGATTGCCTTCCGGGTTTTCGAAGCCAGCGACATCATCCCCCTGCCAGCAATGGATAGAAACGGGCAGGGTATCGAGTTGTTTGATTGCAGCTTCGGCATCAATACCCAGCTGTGCAAAGCGTTCTTTGGCAAGTGTCCATGCTTGATCGATAGATGAAGTCATACTGCGAGTTCCTCATTGACGTGACAGAGCGCCTGGAAACGGCGCCAGTGAATAGCGAAATCCGCGTGTATACGTGGAATGTAGTGGTGTTGCTCAAAATTCGTGGCGACGATGCGACGAAATTCAGCGTTATCTTTGACGGCGTTCAGCGCCATAAGCTGGCAACCGATATTGCCCAGGGTTGAAGCTTCAACCGGACCTGCGCTGACGCTGACCTGGCAGATATCAGCACAAAGCTGGTTCAGAAACTGGTTCTGGCTGCCACCGCCGACGATGTGAATATCTTCCAGCGGCGAGCCTTGTAAATCAGCAAGTTGCAATGCGATTTTGCGGTACAACATGGCAAGGCTGTCGAAAATACAGCGTGCCAGCTCTGCAGGTGACTCCGGCACCGGATCACCGGCCTGACGGCAAGCATCGCGAATGGCATCCACCATGGAGGGCGGATTAATAAAACAATCTTCGTTCGGGTTAATCAGATAAGTGAACGGTGTGACGTGTTTAGCCAGTGTGATTAAGGACGGCAAATCCTGAATGTTCAGTTCGCGGCAAACACGCTGGAACAACCATAAGCCCATGATATTTTTCAACACCCGATAGCTGCCGTTGATGCCGCCTTCGTTGGTGATGTTGTCGTGGAGTGCCTGCGCATGGTTAAACGCTTTCGGGCTTTCGATGCCCATCAGCGACCAGGTGCCGGAGCTGAGATAGGCGCTGCGTGAACTGGTCAGCGGGGCGGCAACCACCGCACTGGCAGTATCGTGTGTTGCTACGCTGAACACCGGCACACTGCGCCCGCGAGGGCTTTTCCACAGCCCAGGAGAGTTGCCCGGCGGTGTCGGTTTTTGCAACCAGCGGCGTGGCACACCCGCCAGTTTCAGCAAATCTTCATCCCAGTCGCCGGTGGCGAGATTGAGCATCTGTGTGGTGCTGGCGTTGGTGTATTCCCAGTTCATTTTGCCGGTGAGGCGGTAAAGAAAATAATCCGGGATCATCAGCATGTGTGCAGTTTTACTGACGATTTCAGGCTGTTGTTCGCTCAGCGCACGCAACTGGTAAAGCGTGTTAAATGGCATGAACTGAATACCGGTTTTTTGGTACAAATTCTCGCGGCCAAACTGCTGCTCCATTCGCGCCATCACGCCTTCGGTACGGTTGTCACGATAAGCCACTTGCAAACCGACCCGCTGGCCCTGTTCATCAAGCAGCACGTAATCCACACCCCAGGTATCAATGCCGATACCGTCAAGCTGAACGCCGGATGCGTCGAGGCGATTCAGCCCCTCAAGAATGTGTTTTTCCAGTGCATCAAGATCCCAGGTTTCGTGGCCATCAACGCGGATCAAGTTATTAGGAAAACGGTGGATCTCTTTCAGTGTCAGCGTCGCTGCCAGCTGCGGATCCTGACGGGTAAACGTCGCCAGCATCACCCGGCCGCTGGAAGCGCCGAGGTCAATAGCGGCAAGATGGTGAGTTCTCATAGCGGCCATTCCTTATTGAATATGTGGCCAGTGTAGGGGAGGCGTTGTGGGGGCACCTTCCGGTGATTGCCACGGGTTTTGGCGGGATGGCAGCATTAAAAAGGTAGATGCGAGGCAGATCACATAACGGTTCAAAGCTGGCTGAAACTGTGAATTACCGCGTCTGAGTAATGCGGGGCAGGCGATTGTGATCGTTGCCGCAGATCTGCATCACGGCAGGGGGAATCTTTAAAATATGACCATTTATGACGTTTTTAACGCTGCGGTTTGAAGGTAAGAAAACGGGGCACAAGGTAGGGTTGTTTCCCGAAACACAATGATTTTGAACCGGAGGCGATAAATGACGTTACTGAGAGGTGATGATTATTTTGCGGCACCTGAACTGACCGTGACGGTTGAGCGGCGGCTTCCGCAAGACGTATTCCCGGAGCACTACCATGATTTTCACGAGATTATGCTGGTGGAAAGCGGATCGGGTGTGCACATTTTTAATGACAATCCCTACACTCTGACCGCCGGTACGGTCTGTTTTGTCCGTGCCAGCGATCACCATCTTTTTGAAAATGTAGATAATCTTCGTCTGACCAATGTGTTGTTCCGTTCACCGAAAACGTTCCGTTTTATTCAGGACGTCGGTCATTTTTTGCCGCAGGAACATCATTATCAGTCGCAGATCCACTGGCAGCTCAGCCCGTGCGTGCTGCAACAGGTACTGAGCTGCATTACTCAGCTTGAAGCGTTACCCGACAGCGTTGAAATGGAACACATCGCCACGCGCGAAAGTCTGTTTTTACAACTGCTGATTTTGCTTTATCAGGATTGTTTCCAGCCACAATTGCGAGATACCTCGGAAAACCGGGTCAATCAGCTTTTGCAATGGCTCCAGTCACATTACAGTGAGGATGTTAACTGGACTGAAGCCGCGGAACGTTTTTCGCTGGCACTGCGAACCCTGCACCGGCAGATGAAGCATTACACGGGCATGACACCGCAGCGTTATCTCAACCGGCTGCGTTTACTCGAAGCGCGCCGTCGTTTACATCATAGCGATCAAAGTATTACCGATATCGCCTATGCCTGCGGGTTCAGTGACAGTAACCACTTCTCGACACAATTCCGTCGGGAGTTTTCGGTGTCGCCAAAACTCATGCGTGATCAGATGCGTTAAACGGCACCTCTCGCAGTTTCGGGAATATTTATCTGAACTGCCTCGTTTATATTGTCGTCAAACGGGTTTGAGATTGTCGCTATGTCGCTAAGACTTTTTAAAAATGACTTCTTTCTGACGGGAATAAATTCGGTTGTGGTGGCGGAACGTCATCCGCAGGCGGATTTCCCCAGTCACGATCATGATTTTGACGAGCTGGTGATTGTCTGGCGCGGCAACGGCCTGCATATCTGGAACGATATCCCTTATCCCATCACTTGCGGTGACCTGTTTTATATTAGTTCGCGGGATCGCCACAGTTACGAATCGGTCAACGAGCTGGCGCTGGATAACGTGCTTTTTTGCCGTGAGCGCTTCGGCCTGGCGGCAGACTGGTCGCAATTATTGCCCGATGAGAATGTCAGTCAGGAGCAACGCTACTGGCGGCTGAGTACGCTTGGAATGTCAGTTTTACGCGATAAAGTGGAAGAATTGGCAAAAGAATGTATGAAGTCTGAGCCGCTTTCCGTGCAACTGAGTGAAGCGTTACTGATGCAACTGGCGCTGTTATTACTGCGTTTTCGCCAGCGTCCTGACAGCGGGGCATTACCCGACGCACATCAGCTGGATTTATTGCTGATGGCGCTGCGAGCAAACATCGCTGAATCATTCCATCTGGAGACGTTCTGCCAGCAGCATGCGCTGAATCCCCGTGCTTTACGCTCGTTGTTCAAGCAGCATACCGGTATGAATGTGAGTCATTATTTGCGTCAGCTGAGGCTTTGCCGGGCAATGAGTCTGTTGCGCTATGGCAGCATGACGATCAGTGATGTGGCGGCAGAATGCGGTTTCGATGACAGTAATTATTTCTCGGTGGTCTTCAGTCGCGCCTGTGGAGTATCTCCCCGTGATTACCGGCAGCGTTTTATCGGGCAGGGGGGAAGATATCTTTGTCACTGATGACGGCAGAATAATTTCTGCCGTCTTTTAATGAGTGGTCTTTTGAAGTGTGTAGTGGATTTACAATGCCATTCCCAGACCGACGATATTCGCAGCCAGAATAATCACCAGCGCGCCGATACACAGAACGCGCACCGGTTTTTTCCCGACACCAAGCCATTCTTTCAGCACCAGACCCACGATGCCGCCGCACAGTACGTAGAAGCTCATGTGCAACATCCAGCTCATATAATCATATTCTGCCGGAATGCTGGCATGACCCCAGGCGTAGAAGAAGAATTGCAGATACCACATCACGCCGCCGATAATGGAAAAAATGGCATTGGTGAGCAGCAGGGATTTCGCCACAGACATATCGGCCCGGAACGAAATGGTTTTGCGGGTTGCCAGGCGGACGAAGCAGAAGCCCAGGTTCACGATGGCACCGCCGCCCATGATAACGACGTAACTTGGCAGCGCGACATACAGCGGGTCAATGCCCAATGCGCGTGCGGCCTCATGCATCGGGACTGCGGCACTCATGGCAAAAGACATACCGGCGGAGAAAATCCCGCACATCACCGCCAGAATCAGCCCCTTACGCAGATTGAACTCTTCAGCTTTAATGCCCAGTGCTTTTTCTTTCAGGAAGCCTGCATAGCTGACAATAGCTACGCCGATGACCGCAACAAATACACCGAGCAGCGTAAGCTGGCCGCCGGTTGTGCCGAACAGCATGCCGATTTTGCCCTGAAGAATAGGGGTCATCAGCGTACCGATAATCAAGGTGATGCCGATGGCGATGCCGATCCCCATCGACATGCCAAGATAGCGCATGGTCAGGCCATAGTTGATATTGCCGATGCCCCACATCGCGCCAAAAAGGAAAATGGGCAGCAGGGTTGCGAAGGTGAATGATCCGTAATACGCCCAAAAATCAGGCAGCAGGACGTAGCTGACTGCCCACGGCAGGATGATCCATGAAAAGAAGCCGCCCAGCGACCACATGGTTTCCCATGACCAATGTTTTACTTGTTTGAATGGCGCATAGAAGCAAGCTGCGCTGGCTGCTCCTATCAGATGCCAGATAATCCCTAAAGCTATCGAACTGTTCATACACCGGACCTTTTTATGTAGAGAAACGTACTGGTGAAGAGATAAGTAATAAATGCCACGCCTAACTGTTCCTTCATAAATCAGGGCTGCGGCTGGCCGTTAGTGTAAGAAGTGTCCGGCAGAGCAACCTTCCGGTCAGTGCCACGGGCAAATGAGCGCTGGCACTCGCCGGAAGGTCAGGGTGAGTCAGTTCACAGATTAAGAAATGGAGAGAATAATGGTGTTAAAACAACAGAGTAGCGTGTTTTTTTGACGCAGGGAATGAGAAGGATGAATGCAGCTGGCAGGTCGGTCAGTACATTGAAACGAGGGTGTTTAGGATTATCTTTATCGTGGTTATTAAGGCAGGGCTGAAAGACGACAATGGGTTATTTAAGCAGATTGATAAAATCGAAAAGTAACATTGTTCAGTAACATTCGACATGATAAATAAGCTGTTTCGCTTTTAGCCAGAATCGTGAATCTGGCTAAAAGCTGAATGATTATGCAAAAGAAATGAATGTCCGGCCTTTAATAAAGACTATCTGTCCACTTTAAATATGTGACAGGAAAATAAAAACAATAAACACGCTGTTATCATTGTTACTTTCAAACACCATCAGGCCATTCTTTCTTGAATGGATGCCTCAACGGTTTCCTCTTCCCACGCATAAAATATCTTATTGCGGCCGCTATTTTTTGCGTTATAGAGAGAGGTATCTGCTTTACCTAAAGCCTGAATAAAGTCGCCTTCCTCCAGCGCAGCGAGCCCGGCACTTACTGTGACGTGAGTCGATACCTGCGCATTAAACAAATGCGGGATATTCAACCCGAGGACTTTATTCTGGATACGTTCGGCCATGCGAACTGCATGTTCCTGTTTTACATTGGACATCAGCACCAGAAATTCTTCTCCACCGTAGCGCACAACCACGTCGCGCGAGCGCACGGCATCACGGATGGCAGCAGACACGCGCACCAGCGCCTGGTCGCCCATCGTATGGCCATAGTTGTCGTTGTAGGCTTTGAAGTGATCGATATCCAGCAGCATGACGTAGTGGCCGGAGGCCTGATTAAACAGGGTTTCCAGTTTGTTTTGCAGTCCGCGCCGGTTGTACAGGCCAGTGAGCGGATCCAGCATACTCAGGTCGCTGAATTTCTCCCGCTCGCTGTAAAGGTTGGATAGCATTCTGCGTGTAAATTCATCGCTGCGTTTTAACATCAGGTGATGCAACCACAGGCCTATCAGCGGCAGGGAAACGGTAAATAAGATGCGCCCGATATGTTGAAAATCGTCGAGAAAGATGACGCAAATAGTCGAAGGTACTGCGTGGAGGCAAAAAGCCAGAAAATTATCTGATAAAGCGATAGCACTGATAAAGAATATACTGAGCAAACTGACCAGCAGATAATTTTTATCTGTCTGACTAATTTCAGCAAAACGAAATGCAATTTGCCATCCCCACAACAGCCCGACGATGACAGAACACATATTCAGATGCGCAGAATAATTTTTCTTACTGAAAAATGAAAATATTAATCCTGCTCCGCAAAGACCAAAAATCAGTACCAGCGGAAAAGGCATTGACGATGCGCCTTCTGGCGGATAAACCATGGAAAATAGCGCAGTGGCACTATTTAAAAAAAAGAATAGCAACATCGCCAGCCGATGTTTGCTTTTCAGCAGCTCATCATAGGAATGAGATATCATCAAATTTACTCTATTTAGCGTATGTTGGTCTGAATAGATAAAGTGTTTTATCGCCTTATACCGCGGGTGTATTCCGTGTAAACAGGCTAATAGTTCAAATGGGTAATTATTAGAATTCAATAAATATCGTTATTAGTGTCACTATTTTGTAGGGCTGCATGGCTAATTTGTTTTACGGCTTCAAAATTAGCACTTTTGTCGACAGGTGTCACCCTAAGGGAGGGTACCGCTGCAAATAGGTGGTAAATGAGAAAAAATCCTATATGATATTGGTTCTCATTATCAACGTTTGGAGCAAGGTTATGATACCGGCGATTGTCATAGCATGTGGGATCTGGGCGGTTGTCTGGATACTGGGTAAGCGTCTCACCAGTGGCTGGGGTGTGTTGCTGCCCTGTGCGCTGATGCCTTTGCTGGCGCTGACGCATATGACGCTCGACCAGCTGCGGATGCTCGTGGTAGTCGCAATGTTGGCGACGCTGGTCATGTTGTTTCATCGCACGTTACGTCACTATATGCTGTTGCCGTCATTTATGGCGCTGGCAGGCGGACTGGCTGCGGTCACGTTGAATTTTAGTCTATAGTGATAAGTGATTGTTACAGAAAAGGAATCAAAAGAGATGAAAAACAGGAAGCACAGTAAAGCCGCAGGGATTTTTTATTTTCTGAAAGCGAGAGAGTTGATACAGGAAGGAAAAGCCGGAGAACAGAATCATGTGGTGCGAAGAGAGGGACTTGAACCCTCACGTCCGTAAGAACACTAACACCTGAAGCTAGCGCGTCTACCAATTCCGCCACCATCGCTTCCAATTGATTACTGTGTTGATGCATTCATCGGAATGTCATCAGCAAGTAACACAACCACGGGGGCGAATTCTAGAGATTTTCCCACAGGCGTCAATAGTTATTTCCCCCATTTCGGACGTTTGATGTAAAAAACAGCATATTCACCGTGAATGGTTTAGTGTGCCAGAGAGTCCTCAGGTTAATCGATGGTTTAATCAACGATTTTTCCCGGAATGGCTTTCTGATTGTCCGGTTGAACGGGGCTGGAAAACAGCGTGATCAGCCAGTCAAGCAGCACACGGATCCTCGGTGCAAGAAAACGGCCTGGCGGGTACATGATGTATAACGGCATCGGCGGTGGAAGATGCTGATGTAATACTTCCACCAGTTCGCCCTTTTCCAGTTCCTGCGCCATCGCCAGTTCTGAAGCCTGTATCAGTCCGAAACCGGCTTTTGCGGCCGCGACATAAGCGTCAGCGCCGCTGACGGTCAGTTTGCTGGGTAATTGTCGCTTCTCAACCTTTCCGTCAGTCATGAAATCCAGATGCGAATCAGCCCGCTGATGGGCAAAAAAGTAGCCGACAGCCTGATGTCCGGCGAGATCTTCCGGCGTTTCTGGTGTGCCGAATTTCGCTAAATACGCAGGTGAGGCGCAGGTGATTTGTTTCAAATCCGTCAGATGGCGCGACTGCAAATTGTCATCTTCTGAAGGCCAGGCGCGCACCACACAATCCACACCCTGATCGAGCAGATTGATGGCGTTATCATTGGCGCTGACGCTCAGGGTAATTTGCGGATAGCGCTGGTAAAACGCCGGTAACGCGGGGATTACCATCACGCGTGCCAGAGAATGCGGCATATCGATGCGGACAATGCCTGCGGGCTGATTTTTGTGATGTGCAAACAGGGCGTCGGATTCTTCCAACGCCGAGATCAGTTGCAGACAGCGCTGGTAGTAAATTTTGCCTTCGTCGGTGATTTTCACCTGCCGCGTGGTGCGTAAAAACAGGCGAACCCCGAGCTTCTGTTCCAGCCGTTTAAGGGTCGTGCTGACTGTCGCCCGTGGCAGATTCAGGTCTTCCGCTGCACGGCTAAAACTTTCCAGTTCGGCAATACGGATAAAAATTTTCATCGCCAGAATTTGGTCCATCACTTTCCCGCTGATTGTTTGCGATTTATGAACAGTGTTGCACGTATTCGCTGATTTATCTTTCCTGACATAACAACCACACTTCACTTCGTTACTTCCCTCTTAGAGTCAAAAAGGAAAATCCGATGAAACAACGTCAGTTGGGTAAAAACGGTCCGATGGTGTCTGCACTGGGACTGGGTTGCATGGGCATGAGCGATTTCTATACCACGGGTCTGGATGATAAAGAATCGATGGCAACGCTGGAGCGTGCGCTCGAAATGGGCGTCACGATGTTTGATACCGCCGATGTTTACGGGCCGTATACCAATGAAGAACTGCTCGGGCGCTTTCTGAAAGGGCGTCGCAATCAGGTCTTTTTAGCCACCAAATTCGGTATTGTACGCGACCCGGCTAACCCACAGGCGCGCGGGACCAACGGTCACCCTGATTATGTCCGCAAGTCGGTAGAGGGGAGCCTGAAGCGTCTGGGCACCGAAGTTATCGACCTTTATTATCAACACCGTCCGGATCCCAACGTGCCGGTTGAAGACACCATGGGCGCGCTGTCCGATCTGGTGCGTGAAGGGAAGATCCGTTATATCGGGCTGAGCGAAGTGCCGGTGAGTATTCTGGAAAGGGCGCATAAAGTTCATCCGGTCACCGCGTTGCAGACAGAATATTCACTCTGGTCGCGGGATGTGGAAGCCGATATTTTACCGGCGTGTGAACGGCTTGGGATCGGTTTCGTGCCTTACAGCCCGCTGGGTCGTGGCTTTCTGACCGGACAAATCCGTTCAGTGGATGATCTGGATGCAGACGATTACCGTCGTGAAAGTCCGCGTTTTCAGGGCGAAAACTTCGCGAAGAATCTGCAACTGGCGGAAAAAATCGGGGAACTGGCGCAGGAGAAAGGCGTGAAACCGTCGCAGCTGGTGCTGGCATGGGTACTTTCACGTGGCGACAACATGGTGCCGATCCCTGGCACCAAGCGTCGTCATTATCTTGAGGAAAACATCGCCGCGCTTGATGTCTCCCTGAGTGAAGCCGAAATCGCGGCGATCGAAGCAGTGTTTCCTTTCCGCGTAGCAGCGGGTGACCGCTACAATGCAGAAATGATGCGTATCCTCAGCGTCTGACTGATTAACGTTTTTTCTTTTTCAAATCGCGCGGTGGACGGCCACGGACGGCTCTGTAAACCTTAAAGCGGCCGTTCTGTGCCAGCACTTCATGGCTGCCAAAAGCATCATCGAGCAGGGCGGCATACGGCAGGAAGGCGTTAGCCACAATGCGCAGTTCACCGCCAATGTTCAGATGGCCCACTGCGCCACGGATCAGCTGCTCAGCCGCTGTCAGGCTGGTTTGCAGACCTTCGTGGAATGGCGGGTTGGAGATGATCATGTCAAAACGACCGGCAATGTCGGAATAGACGTTGCTGGCGATCACTTCGCCCGGCAGGTCGTTCGCCGCCAGTGTGGCGCGGCTGGCTTCTATAGCGGCAGCGCTCACATCACTGAGCGTGACTTTCATCTTCGGCGAGTACATGGCCAGTACCGAAGCCAGCACGCCGGAACCGCAAGCCACATCCAGCACTTTGCCTTTCACCGGTTCTTCAAACGTGTTGATCAGCAGCAGGCTTCCGCTGTCCAGACCTTCACGGCTGAACACGCCCGGCAGGGTTTTGATGGTCACTTCTTCGACCATGTACTGATCCCACCAGCCGTCGGCATCAAATTCAGGCTGTTTTTCCAGGCGACCATGGTACAAACCGCAACGACGCGCGCTGTCGATTTTGCTCAGTTCACACAAACCTTCCAGCGTGGTTTCAGCACTGCGTACGCCACTGCGGTTTTCACCGATGACAAACACGTCAATGCCGACCGGCAACTGTGAAAGTAAGTTGAACAGCTGGAATTTCGCTTCCAGTTTGCTTTTCGGCCAGTAATACACCAGCACATCGCAAGGCGCGATAAGCTCAGCGTCAGCCAGTAAACCGAACTGAACGTTTTCGCCCAGACTTTTGCTGAGCATCTGCCAGTGATGATACATATTGGTGTGAACGCGGACTTCTTCGGCGTCAATTTCAGCTGGCAGATTGTCTTGTAAGTCGCCGGCGAACAATACGCGGCGGCCTTCGAATTCTTCGCTATGGCGCAGTATGACTTCGCTGGCCGGAGTTAATGCAGACATCAGGGTGAGGCTCCTCAGGAATGAACGCGGGATTATATACTCTTCGCCTCTGATTGAGTAATCGAGCTTTATTGGCGCATATTCGCTGTGTTTGCTAGCATAGCCGGGCTTTTCGCACTTCAACCGGCAGGAAACAGGCATGGCATCCAGACGAGACACACTGTTACAGCAACTGGGGATCACCCAGTGGACGCTGCGCCGGCCCGCGGTTTTACAGGGCGAAGTGGCGGTCAGCCTGCCTGCGGACACTAAACTGCTGATTGTGGCAGATGTTCCTCCTGCGGAAGATGACCCGCTGGTCACCGATGTTTTACGCAGTCTGGCACTGGGTGCTCATCAGGTTTATCGCCTGACGCCGGAACAGGTCGCCATGTTGCCTGAAGATACCCGCTGCAATGTCTGGCGACTGGGGTTAAGCGAACCGCTAACTCTCGCCGGTCCGCAGTTATCCAGTCCGGCTCTGGCCGAACTCTATCAAGACGCCGGCGCAAAACGCGCGCTCTGGCAGCAGATCTGTGAAAATGAACAACATTTCTATCCTGACCATCGCTGATCTTCCCCGCGCATTTGAAATTGAGCAGGCCAGCCATGCCTTTCCGTGGACGGAAAAAACGCTGGCCAGCAATCAGGGCGAGCGCTATCTGAATCTCAAGATCATGCAGGGCGACGTGATGGCCGGTTTTGCTATCACCCAAATCGTTCTCGACGAAGCGACGCTTTTCAATATTGCCATCGATCCCGCTTTTCAGCGTCAGGGCTTAGGCCGCACATTGCTGGAAGAAGTGATACAACAGCTTGAGCAGAAAGATGTTTTCACGTTATGGCTCGAAGTCCGCGCCTCTAACGCTAAGGCTATCGCGCTCTATGAAAGCCTCGGTTTTAACGAACTCTCCGTTCGCCGCAATTACTATCCCGCCGCACAAGGCCGCGAAGATGCCCTTATGATGGCGCTCCCGCTGGGGTAAAACTGTAGCAACATCTCATTTACTAGAATTTATACTATTTACACCCAATTAGTTGTATTCCGGCATGATTACAATTAAAAAGGTGTAATTCAATATAATTACAGCTAAAGAGCTGTAATTAAGGTTATTTACAGCAAATTAGATGTAAATCTTCTTAATTACAATTAATTTGTTGTTAAATGGCTCTGAAAACAGCTAGTGTGTTGTAAGTGGTCTGTCAGGAGAAAGTAAATGAGAACTCTCAATGAATTGCCGACCTTATTAAAACAAAGACGCCGGCAGTTAGGGCTGAACCAGCAAGATATGCGTATGAGAACGGGTATGACTCAGCAGCAATATCAGAAAATTGAAGCGGGTTCAGATCCCCGTCTTTCGACATTACTCAGGCTCCTGGAAGGCATGGAACTGGAGCTCATGTTGGTGCCGCGTCAGCGTGTACAAGAGGTTAAAGAGCTGCTTGATTCGACAATTAGCAACTGTCATCGCCCCTCCGAGCGGGAGCCAGAAAGTCTTAACAATGATTGGGATGACATTTTACGCGATTTAAAGGAGTAAACATGGAAAAGCGGGTGGAGTCAGTCGAGGCCTTAGCACTGTATCTTGATGAGCAGCGTGTAGGGGTTTTAGCGCATTATGCAGGCAGCCGCAATATCCTATCTTTTGCCCCGGAGTATCTCGAACTGCCCGTCAGTCAGCGTCCCGTTTTTACATTGACGCAAAAAGTGCGGGCAGAATATCTCAATAAGCCGCTTATCAGTTTTCACAAGCTTCCCCCGGTTCTTTCAAATTTGTTGTCAGAAGGCGCATTGCGAGAATGGATGGCGTTGACGCTGAAAGTCCATCCTGACGATGAGTTCCCATTACTGGCCTATGCCGGTAACAACCTGCCAGGAGGGATAACCGCCGTGCCACTTAAGGGGGGCGAAATACCTGACTGGGCGCTGACTTCTCGTGGCGACAAACTGGAAGCCGTTCAAATTGATGTTTCGCACAGCACCGACAAATTTTCTCTGGCAGGTGTCCAGATGAAGTTCTCTGCATTACGACAAGATGGCCGTTTCAACGTGAGTACTGATGTCGGGGGAGACAGCTGGATTATCAAAACTCCGTCAACGGCACATCGTGCAGTGCCTGAGAATGAATTTAGTGCGATGAAATTAGCGCAGGAAATCGGTGTCAACATCCCTGAGATTAAGCTTGTTGAGCTTCGAAATCTGGTCAATTTACCTGATATCCCTTTACCCGATGAGCCTTATGCTTACGCGATTCGTCGCTTTGACCGCACGGACGAAGGGCGTGTGCATACTGAGGATTTTGCACAGATTTTTCAGGTGTATGCGCGGAATAAATATAAGGGCTATAGCTACGACGATATTGGTCGTGCTCTTTACAGAGTGGGTGCGGGAGGAATCATCGATATTCAGCAGATGGCGCGCCGGATGCTGGCGAACATTTTATTGGCGAATGGGGATGCCCATCTTAAAAACTGGACGGTGTTTTACCCTAATCGAGTGGACGCTGTCCTTTCACCTGCCTATGACATTGTTTCGACCAAACCCTATGTTAAGAATGAAGATGGGGTGGCTTTGAATATGGCAAAAGAAAAACGTTGGGGGGTGATTAATATGCAGACCTTCGAGCGCTGGGCTGAAAGAATTGGTGTACCGTGGTCTGCCGTTGAAGTGCATCTTGATGAAGCCATTGAAATTGCACGTGAACGCTGGCCAGATTTGCTTACGGAGCTGCCGATGCTTGAAGAACATAAAAGAGTTCTGCGGGAACACTGGGCAGCACTTTCAACTGACTTCCGTTTCTAAAGCGCTCTCTTAGCCACACCATACAAAAAAACCATTGATTGCCCATCCCGGCTAAATCAGTGAAAATAGCCGGCTATAACTTTTATTACCGCTTTGCCTGACGTCATCTTCTGACGTGATGTTAAATCCTATGCAGGGCGGACCAACCGCAGAAACGTGAAAAACATGTCTCCAAGTGAATACGCCCTTGAAGTGGCCAAGCGCCGCACATTTGCCATCATCTCTCACCCCGATGCCGGTAAAACTACAATTACTGAAAAAGTGCTGTTATTCGGACAGGCCATTCAGACCGCCGGTACAGTAAAAGGCCGCGGCTCCAGCCATCATGCCAAATCTGACTGGATGGAAATGGAAAAACAACGTGGTATCTCCATCACTACGTCCGTGATGCAATTCCCGTACAAACAGTGTCTGGTTAACCTGCTCGACACCCCGGGGCACGAGGACTTCTCCGAAGATACCTACCGTACCCTGACCGCGGTTGACTGCTGCCTGATGGTGATCGACGCCGCGAAAGGTGTCGAAGACAGGACCCGTAAGCTGATGGAAGTCACCCGTCTGCGTGATACGCCGATCCTGACTTTCATGAACAAACTCGACCGTGACATCCGTGACCCGATGGAAGTGATGGACGAAGTGGAGCGCGAGCTGAAAATTGCCTGTTCTCCGATTACCTGGCCGATCGGCTGCGGTAAATTGTTCAAAGGGGTTTACCACCTCTATAAAGATGAAGTGTATCTGTACCAGACCGGTAAAGGTCACACTATTCAGGAAGTTCGCGTCGTTAAAGGCCTGGATAACCCTGAGCTGGATGCTGCTGTCGGCGAAGATCTGGCTGTGCAACTGCGTGAAGAGCTGGAACTGGTTCAGGGTGCATCCCATGAATTCGATCACGAAGCTTTCCTGCAGGGCGAACTGACGCCGGTATTCTTCGGTACTGCACTCGGTAACTTTGGTGTTGATCACATGCTCGACGGTCTGGTGGACTGGGCGCCTGCGCCGATGCCACGTAAAACTGACCTGCGTGAAGTGAAAGCCGATGACGAGAAATTCACCGGGTTTGTATTTAAGATTCAGGCCAATATGGATCCGAAACACCGTGACCGCGTGGCATTCATGCGTGTGGTGTCCGGTAAGTATGAAAAAGGCATGAAACTGCGTCAGGTGCGTACGGGTAAAGATGTGGTGATTTCTGACGCGCTGACCTTTATGGCCGGCGACCGTTCACACGTTGAAGAAGCCTATCCGGGCGATATCATTGGCCTGCACAACCACGGCACGATTCAGATTGGCGACACCTTTACTCAGGGTGAGAACATGAAGTTCACCGGCATTCCTAACTTTGCCCCTGAACTGTTCCGTCGTATCCGCCTGCGCGACCCGCTGAAGCAGAAACAGTTGCTGAAAGGGCTGGTACAGCTTTCAGAAGAAGGCGCGGTACAGGTGTTCCGTCCGATCTCTAATAACGACTTAATCGTTGGTGCGGTCGGTGTGCTGCAGTTTGAAGTGGTCGTGGCGCGTCTGAAAAGCGAATACAACGTTGAAGCGATTTACGAATCCGTGAACGTTTCTACCGCCCGTTGGGTTGAATGCAACGACGTGAAGAAGTTCGAAGAATTCAAACGCAAGAACGAAACCAATCTGGCGCTCGATGGCGGCGATAATCTGGCCTACATCGCCCCAACCATGGTGAACCTGAATCTGGCTTCAGAGCGTTATCCTGAAGTGAAATTCCGTAAAACCCGCGAACATTAATCTGTTCCTGTTTTTGGAAAGGCGACATTTATGTCGCCTTTTTTATTAGTTCTGAATTTAACATTAATTAAATATATATTAATTCACTTTCTTAATTGCGCTCTATTATTACATTCCTGTATGTTTAAATGCAGAGAATATGTCTGGCTTATTAAATAATCTTAATTGTAATTATTAGTGCGATATATTAGTTTTTGATTAGTTTGTTTCCTAATAGATATGTCATTATACGCATGCCACAAATTACTTCATATTTATTTGATATGTATCGCAATCAACACATGCTTTGCATTTATGGATTAATAAATAAATTCTCAATTCACCATAGTTTCAAATACGTTTTCTAGTAAAACATATATGTATTCTATGAATATCCCGCCGTGGCAATGATATATATATAAGGAATGTAAGTTATGAAAATGAATAAAATCACACAGATGTTGTGTGTTGCCGGTCTGACGATGGCCTCTGCCAGCGCCTTTGCGCTTGAAGCTTGGAATGGACAGGAAGGCGGCGACACCTATGAAGTTATCTTCGACGGCGGCGTTTACTCTAACGCCTGGTGGGTCGGTGCCACCAATTGCCCGGGCACGGCTGAACAAGATCAGGGTGCCAACCCGTGGCGTAAAGTACGCGACGCATCCGCGACTGAAATGAGCCAGTATGGCAACCCGACAGTTTGTGAGATCGCCGGTGACGGTACCCAGAATAATTATGTCAATTATGACAGCAGCCGTGATTATTTAGCCGGTGATATTGTCCTGGCAAATGGCATGACGTACAAAACGTCTAAAGCAACGCCTGCACACAGTTTCGCACCAGCAGAAAATAACCCGTGGGTAGCTTATGCACCGACGCCGGTCTGGAGTAGCAGCACAACCTATAATCAGGGTGATAAAGTTCAGAAAGACGGCGTGATGTATGAAGCTCTGTTCTACACCGTTAATAATGATCCGTCTCTGGCAGCCAATCAAAACCCTGAAGGAAATAACGGCCATCCGTGGAAACCGTTAGGTCCGGTTCAAACCTATTCTCAGGATCAAATTGATAACGCGCCAACGTTGAATATTAATACTTTATATCCTGCTAATTCATTGGTGAAATATAACGGCAAGAATTATCAGTCTGCTGTCATCGTTCAGAAAGTGAAACCAGACGATGTAACACCATGGGCTGTTTATATGGACTGGAGCGGCACCAAAGAGCGAGTGGGTACGCCGAAGAATCCATGGCCTGCCCAGTTCTACGCGCCATATGTCGATTTTACCTTAAACATGCAACCTGACCTGGTAGGTCTGGCGAAAAACCAGAACGTTAACCACTTCACCATGGCCTTTATGGTCGCTAAAGATGCTAACACCTGTGTACCGACGTGGGGCACTGCTTACAGCGTCACCAACTACGCTCAATACAGCAAAATCAAAGCATTGCGTGAAGCGGGCGGCGATATCATGGTATCGATCGGCGGCGCGAACAATGCACCACTGGCCGCTGCCTGTAATAACGTGAATGACCTGGCCCAGCACTATTACGATATCGTTGAGAACCTTAATCTTCAGGTGCTTGATTTCGATATCGAAGGCAACTGGCTGGCGGATAAAGAATCTATCCAGCGTCGCAATGCTGCCGTCAAATTGGTGCAGGATCGTTGGGCTGCCGAAGGCCGTCACATCGGTATCTGGTATACCTTGCCTGTTCTGCCAACCGGTCTGACCCATGAAGGGATGGAAGTGTTGCAGGATGCCAAAGATCAGGGCGTGGTGCTTACTGGTGTAAACGTGATGGCGATGGACTACGGCAACATTCAATGCCAGTCAGCCAACACTGAAGGCCAGAATATCCATGGCAAATGTGCGACGTCGGCTATCGACAATCTGTTTGCTCAGGTGAAAGGTTTATACCCTGAGAAGAGCGCGGCGCAGGTTTACGCCATGCTGGGTACGACCCCGATGATTGGCTATAACGACGTGCAGGGTGAAGTGTTCTATCTTTCTGATGCCCGTCTCGTTTACCAGCAGGCGAAAGATTATGGCCTGGGTATGATTGGTGCATGGTCTATGGCTCGCGATCAGCCGGGTGTTTCTGGCCAAGTTTCCGCAGAACACAGTGGTATGACACCGGAACAGGCTCCGCTCTATGCTTACAGCCAAATCTTTGCGCCAATCACCAGCGGTTCAGTCGCACCGGTAGCAACCAATACACCACCGGTCGCGAATGCGGGTATGGCTCAGCAGGTTAGCGGCACCGGCGTGATTACACTGGATGGCTCGGCCAGTACCGATAAAGACGGCGACAGCCTGACTTATCAGTGGAAACAAGTTTCCGGCCCGGCAGTGACGCTGCAAAACAGCAATTCAGCTAAAGCGACATTCAGCGTGGCGCAACCGGTGACCAATGCGGTGTACACCTTCTCTCTGACCGTGAGTGACAGCGAAGGCAGCACCACGGCGCAAACCAGCGTGAATGTGATTGATGCCTCTAAACCTGTCGCACCGTCCGTTACCCTTGAATCTACGTATACCGTGACTTCAGGTGAATCGCTGACACTGACAGCAAAAGTGACCGATCCGGATACGCAGGCTGCTGATTTGCATTATCAGTGGACTAATCCGGCTGGATTGCCAGTCGCACCGGCTCAGGGTGCAGCATCCAATACTGAAGTCATTAATGCACCACAAGTGACCGTTGATACACGCTTCACTGTTGACGTGACCGTGACCGATAACACCGGTTTAACGGATACCGCGACCACCACGGTTCTGGTAAAAGCTAAAGCGGCGGCGGCAGGTTACGACTACGTTTACCCGGAAAGCAGCGAGAAATACGTGGCGGGTACTAAGGTATTAGGCAGTGATGGCAGCATCTATCAGTGCAAACCTTTCCCATACTCTGGCTGGTGTGGTCAGGCGGCCTGGGCTTATGCACCAGCTACCGGTACTAACTGGCAGGATGCATGGGACAAGCAGTAATCTAAAACCAAAGTCTGATTTTTAAAGCAAATTTTTAACCCAATAATGCCAAATGGCTCCTTTTACAGGAGCCATTTTTTTATCTGAAGCGTGTCCGCCTCCAGATATTTCCTATCACTATGCCGATATTTTGTGCAAATTTAGGGGGGAACCTTCGGACTTGTCTGCATTAGGGTCCCTATTCGACGATCTTCCTACACATTTGATCATTCTTGACTATATTAAATGTGTGTTCAGGAAATGGTGGCTTAAAGCACTGCATTAAAGTCACTCAACAGAGAGTTATATCGCGAGGCAATTAAAAGCCAGAATAAAACGATGTACTCTGCTACAAGGACAGTAAAAACAGCAGCAATACAATTTGTTAGAAGGCGTCACCAAGAATGTGACGTACAGAGCCGAAATCAAGGCTTATAAACCGAAAGGAAGAAATCGATGAAAAACTCTAAATTTGCCTATTCCATGATGGCCGTAGTACTGGGTACCGCACTGATGAGCGGCAGCGCTCTGGCTGCGACGACTACAGATAGCGCAGGTGCAAAAATCGATAGCTCCATGAAGAAAGTTGATAACTACATGGGCGACAGCGCCATCACAGCGAAAGTAAAAAGTGCACTGGTGGATGATAAAGCCATCAAAAGCAGCGACATTTCCGTGACCACCAATGCAGGCGTCGTTACGCTGAGCGGTTTCGTTGGTTCACAGGCTGAAGCTGAGCAGGCGGTTGCTGCCGCAACTAAAGTTGAAGGTGTGAAATCTGTCAGTGACAAACTGCACACCAAAGACAGCAAAGACCAGAGCGTGAAAGGCTATGCGGGCGACAGCGCAACAACAGCGTCTGTAAAAGCAAAACTGCTGGCCGATGACATTGTCCCTTCACGTAATGTAAAAGTTGAAACCACCGACGGCGTAGTACAGCTTTCCGGTGCAGTGAAAGATCAGGCTCAGTCTGACCGTGCTGAAAGCGTTGCGAAAACCGTTGATGGCGTAAAAAGCGTCAAAAATGACCTGAAAGTCGCACCGTAACGATATTCTGCTCTACCTGAAGTACAAGACCTGAAGTACAAGACCTGAAGTACAAGACCTGAAGTACAAGGCGCCTTCTCACGGGCGGGCGCCTCATCTTTTGAATAACGCATAACAATATTTGTGTTGCCCGCTGAATATTCGGGACGGATAAGATTTGCCTGATTTCGGAAAAATATCGTGTCAGAAGCTCTAACACTTTAATTTTTCGACTACCTTTATTAAGTAAGAAGTTTTTTGTTCCCGGCATACGGTCGGGAGATAAAGTGTCAAAAGGCAGATGTTTAACAGTGAGTCCGGCCCGAAGCGGGGCACCACCTTTTAAACTGGCAAAGTGAAAATAGGGTATAAAGGAGAAGCTTATGTTTCGTTGGGGCATTATTTTTCTAATCATCGCGTTAATCGCGGCGGCTCTCGGTTTCGGTGGTTTGGCGGGTACAGCTGCCTGGGCTGCAAAAATCGTCTTCGTAGTCGGTATCATTCTGTTCCTGGTCAGCCTGTTTACCGGTCGTAAACGACTCTGACCGCATCAATGATTTGATGCAAAAAGTGTTAATGAATGACATCGCCCCCTTCAATGAAGGGGGCGATTCTTTTTATGTGCGATCTGGCTGTTAACAGGACGTAACGATTTTATCGCTGAAATTTGGCAAGAATTTCACGTAAATCAGTCAGACAAGGTATGCTCAGAAATGAAGGCCGCTGAGTGAGGCCGATTTTGTGAGGATAGCCCGTTGGGATACAGAATACCTGTCACGCTGGGGAACATAGAACCACTGGCGTATAAACCTTATACACCCGGCAAAATAGCACTGGTGTGCGAAGGCGGCGGACAGCGGGGCATTTTTACAGCTGGTGTGCTGGATGAGTTTCAACGCGCGCGCTTTAATCCCTTTGATTTATATCTGGGCACGTCTGCCGGCGCACAAAATCTCTCTGCTTTTGTCTGCGGACAACCTGGTTATGCCAGAAGAGTCATTACCCGCTATACCACCAGCCCCGACTTTTTCAATCCTCTGCGTTTTGTGCGCGGCGGGCACCTTATCGATCTCGACTGGCTGGTGGAACAAACGGCCAAAAACATGCCGCTGGCGATGGAAACTGCTGAAAAGCTGTTGATCGACGGGCGTGAGTTTCTGATGTGCGCCTGCCGCAGTGATGATTATTCAGCCAGTTACTTTGCGCCGACGCGCGATAACTGGCTGCCGGTGATCAAAGCCTCAAGCGCCATTCCGGGCTTTTACCGTATGGGCGTCGATCTTGATGGCGTGAGTTATCAGGACGGCGGTATCAGCGATGCGATCCCGGTTGAGGAAGCTTATCGCCGTGGCGCCGATACGATTGTGGTGATCCGCACCGTTCCCTCGGCGATGTTCTATACGCCGCAATGGATGAAACGCATGGAGCAATGGCTTAGCGAAAGCAGCCTGCAACAGCTGGTGCGCATGATGCAGCATCACGAAGAAAGCTATCACCGCATCCAGCAGTTCATCGAGAATCCGCCGGACGATGTGCGTATTTTTGAAATCTTCCCGCCAAAACCTTTAGCCAGCCACGCGCTGGGCAGTCGTCTGCCCGCGCTGAATCAGGATTACCATCTTGGGCGCCGCTGCGGGCGTTATTTCCTGTCAGCGGCGGCGCACTGGCTGTTGCCGCGTGAAAATGAACGGCCTTATCCGCACATCGAACCCCGCGTGACACGTCGCCCTCAGCGGGTTGTCATACCGCAGGACGAACCGGAAAACGTGATCCCGCTGGCTGCTTCAGCCAGCACGGTGGAGCAGATCATTTTGGATCCCGCCGTGCTGACGGATATGGTCGCCGACGGCGGCGTTGTGCGTCCGGCCGCCTTTAAAGACAACCTGGTTCATGATCCGCAGCCGAAACGCGTGGCATCTGATATGCCACCGGTAGAGAACGGTGCATCAGAAACCTATCCCGCCAGTGAGGGTGATAAGTTGTGAGTCATACCTTCGTCGATACGCACTGCCATTTCGATTTTCCGCCGTTTACCGGTGCGGAAGACGAAAGTTTGCGTCTCGCCGGAGAAGCTGGCGTCCGGCAGATCATCGTTCCGTCGGTTACGTCAGATCGTTTTCGCGGCATTCTCTCACTGGCAAAAAAATTCCCGCAGCTGCACGCGGCGCTGGGTTTGCATCCCCTTTATATCAGCGAGCACAAAGACAGTTGCCTGGAATTACTGGATTCATTGCTGACTCACCGGGATCCGCACCTGGTGGCGGTCGGTGAAATCGGGCTGGATTTATACATGGAAACGCCGCGATTTGAGCAACAACAGCGGGTGCTCAAAGCGCAATTCGCCATGGCAAAGCGTGAAATGCTGCCGGTGATTCTGCATTCGCGGCGCAGTCACGATCAGCTGGCGGCAATGTTACGGCAGGCTAAATTGCCTGCTACCGGCGTGGTACATGGCTTTGCAGGCAGTCTTTCGCAGGCGCAGGCGTTTATCAAACTGGGTTTTGCGATAGGTGTGGGCGGCACTATCAGTTATGAACGCGCGCAGAAAACCCGTCAGGTGATGGCGCAATTACCGCTTTCTTCTTTGCTTCTGGAAACCGATGCGCCGGATATGCCGTTGCAGGGTTTTCAGGGCCAGCCCAATCGTCCGGAGCGTGCTGCTAACGTGTTCGACATACTGTGCAGCCTGCGCAGCGAAACCGCTGAACAGATTGCCGCCGCATTGCTCGACAACACCCGTCGTATCTTCAATTTATCCGCTTTGTAATCCGTCCTCTCCTAGTTTTGTGATTTAAATAACATTCCTATTTACCTTTCATGCTTTTATTTAATAGGTTTTCTTCAGGCTATGTAATTTATGTTCTCTTTAAAATGTTATTATTATAACATTGCTCGTAAGATCGCCGGTCGGTGATCGCTGTATATCCGTGCGCACTCCGTTTGTCATGAATCGGGTATACACTCTTATCTGGACCAAATACTGAGCATAACGCTAGTGAAATGTGATTTAGATCTCATTTCACTAAGCAACGTTGCAAACGGTTTTCATTTTGTGTGAAATACTGCACACAGGAACCTGATGTGACGTGTTCAAATAGTCACAACGACTTGGCGTCAGCCAATCAAAGCGCGGTGAGAAGGATCTCAGTTGCCGCGTAAGCCACGACACGCTGCTTACGCACGCTATCTTCAAGGAACCAAGTCCGCTCGCCAACCGTGCAGAATTCATTTCCCGTCGGTCACCGCCGGAACGAATTCATGACTGTATGCTCAGTTCTGGCCGGTCGCTGGAATTGAAAATTGTTGGAGAGTTATATGACCGATTTAACCGCCGCAGCGCAACGAGCGCTGAACCTGATGGATTTAACCACCCTGAACGAAGACGACACTGATGCAAAAGTGATCGCGCTTTGTCACCAGGCGAAAAGCCCGGCAGGTAACACCGCTGCTGTCTGTATTTATCCTCGTTTTATTCCTGTTGCCCGCAAAACTCTGCGTGAGCAAGGTACGCCTGATATCCGCATTGCGACTGTCACTAACTTCCCACACGGTAACGATGATCTTGATATTGCGCTGGCAGAAACCCGCGCGGCGATCGCTTACGGTGCCGATGAAGTTGACGTGGTATTCCCGTACCGCGCACTGATCGCCGGTAACGAGCAGATCGGTTTTGAGATGGTCAAACAGTGCAAAGAAGCCTGTGCTGCGGCCAACGTTCTGCTGAAAGTGATCATCGAAACCGGTGAACTGAAGCAAGATGCGCTGATCCGCAAAGCCTCCGAGATCGCGATTAAAGCGGGCGCTGACTTCATCAAAACCTCTACCGGTAAAGTGCCTGAAAACGCCACTTTGCACAGCGCTGAACTGATGATGAGCGTGATTGCTGAAATGGGCGTCGGCAAAGCCGTTGGTTTCAAACCGGCCGGTGGCGTGAAAACCGCTGAAGATGCTGCGCAATATCTGGCACTGGCTGACCGCCTGCTGGGCCGTGAATGGGCTGACGCACGTCACTTCCGTTTCGGTGCTTCCAGCCTGCTGGCAAGCCTGCTGACCACATTGGGTCACGCTGGCCAGAAAGCCACCAGCAGCTATTAATCACTGTTGTTATGCCTGTGCCGTGGCGCTGTTTTACAGCGTCCGGTACTGGCGTTCACATTTAGCGTTCAGCTCAGGCAGGGAGATACCTTGTTTCTCGCACAAGAAATTATTCGTAAAAAACGTGACGGTCAGCCTTTAAGCGACGAAGAAATTCGTTTCTTTATTAATGGTATTCGTGACAGTCAGGTTTCTGAAGGACAAATTGCCGCACTGGCAATGACTATCTATTTCAACGACATGACCATGAAAGAACGTGTTTCGCTGACCATGGCGATGCGTGATTCAGGGACCGTGCTCGACTGGAAAAGCCTCAATCTGAACGGTCCGATTGTCGACAAACATTCGACCGGCGGTGTAGGTGATGTGACCTCACTGATGCTAGGCCCGATGGTGGCGGCATGTGGCGGCTATGTCCCGATGATTTCAGGTCGTGGCCTCGGTCATACCGGCGGTACGCTCGATAAACTCGAAGCTATTCCTGGGTTTGATATTTTCCCGGATGACAGCCGTTTCCGCAGCATCATTCAGGACGTCGGCGTGGCTATTATCGGCCAGACCAGCTCGCTGGCACCGGCGGATAAACGCTTCTACGCGACACGCGATATCACCGCAACCGTTGACTCTATTCCGCTGATCACTGCTTCGATCCTCGCCAAAAAACTGGCCGAAGGTCTGGATGCGTTGGTGATGGATGTTAAAGTCGGTTCCGGTGCATTTATGCCAACTTATCAGCTGTCCGAAGATCTGGCGCAGGCGATCGTGGATGTGGCGAATGGCGCGGGATGTAAAACCACAGCGCTGCTGACTGACATGAATCAGGTGCTGGCATCCAGTGCCGGTAATGCGGTGGAAGTGCGTGAAGCCGTGCGTTTCCTGACCGGTGAATACCGTAATCCGCGTCTGCTGGAAGTCACGATGGCGCTGTGCGTTGAAATGCTGCTGTCTGGCGGACTGGCGAAAGATGACGCCGACGCCCGCAGTCAGTTGCAGGCAGTGCTGGATAACGGCAAAGCAGCGGAAGTCTTTGGCCGCATGATTGCCGCGCAAAAAGGCCCGACCGATTTCATCGAAAATTACGACAATTATCTGCAACAGGCCACGCTGAGCAAACCGGTTTACGCTGAAACCAACGGCATTGTCAGCGCGATGGATACCCGCGCGCTGGGGATGGCGGTGGTTTCACTGGGTGGCGGTCGTCGCCGTGCCAGCGATGCTATCGACTACAGCGTTGGTCTGACCCACATGGCGCAACTCGGCCAGCAGGTGGATACCCGTCAGCCACTGGCGATGATCCACGCGAACAGTGAAGCGGCCTGGCAACAGGCGGCGCAGGAAGTGCGGGCGGCGATTGTACTGAGTGACAAAGCGCCGGAAAGCACGCCGGTGGTTTATCGCCGTATCAGCGGCAAAGCTTGATTTCAGGCTAAATCGCCCCCATTTAAGATTGATCAGGTGCGCGGCAGTTCCGCGTGACCCAATGCGTAACCATTCGCAGGAGAGCAAAATGAAACGTACATTTATCATGGTGTTAGACTCATTCGGTATCGGTGCCAGTGAAGATGCCGAGCGCTTTGGCGATGCTGGTTCTGATACATTGGGCCATATCGCGGCTGCCTGTGCGCGTGGGGATGCAGACAAAGGCCGTAAAGGTCCTCTGAATCTGCCGAACCTGACCCGTCTGGGGCTGGCGAAAGCCGCTGAAGAATCCACCGGTAAAATTCCTGACGGCATGGACGGTAATTCTGAAATTACCGGTGCGTATGCTTACGCCAGCGAATTGTCTTCCGGTAAAGATACCCCGTCAGGCCACTGGGAAATCGCCGGTGTGCCTGTTCTTTTCGACTGGGGTTATTTCAGCGACACCACCAACAGCTTCCCGCAGGAACTGCTGGATAAACTGGTGGAGCGCGCCAATCTGCCGGGCTATCTCGGCAACTGCCACTCTTCCGGTACCGTGGTACTGGACGATTTGGGCGAAGAACACATGAAAACCGGCAAGCCGATTTTCTACACTTCCGCTGACTCCGTCTTCCAGATTGCCTGTCACGAAGAAACCTTCGGACTGGATCGCCTGTATGAACTGTGCGAAATCGCTCGTGAAGAACTGACCGAAGGCGGATACAACATTGGCCGTGTGATTGCCCGTCCGTTCATCGGCGACAAAGCCGGTAACTTCGAGCGTACCGGTAACCGTCATGATTTAGCGGTTGAGCCACCGGCACCGACCATTCTGAAAAAACTGGTTGATGAAAAAGACGGCCACGTGGTGTCTGTCGGTAAAATCGCCGATATCTACGCGCAGGTCGGTATCACTAAAAAAGTGAAGGCCACCGGTCTGGATGCGTTGTTTGACGCGACAATCAAAGAGATGAAAGAAGCGGGTGACAAGACCATCGTCTTCACCAACTTTGTTGATTTTGACTCCTCTTACGGCCACCGCCGTGATGTACCGGGCTACGCTGCGGCGCTGGAACTGTTCGACCGCCGTATGCCGGAACTGCTGGAGCTGGTGAAAGAAGACGACATCATTATCTTCACCGCTGACCACGGTTGTGACCCGACCTGGCGCGGCACGGATCATACCCGCGAGCACATTCCGGTCCTGATCTATGGCCCGAAAGTGAAACCGGGCTCATTGGGCCACCGCGATACCTTCGCGGACATCGGTCAGACCGTTGCTAAATACTTCGATCTGACACCGATGGATTACGGTAAATCAATGCTCTGATACTTTTCTTACGCGGCCAGTCTCTTATACTGGCCGCGTTTTTTATCATGAATATGACACCTCGCTGACTAAGGAATAAGAAGATGGCAACTCCACACATTAATGCTGAAATGGGCGACTTCGCTGACGTAGTGCTGATGCCGGGCGATCCGCTTCGCGCCAAGCACATCGCGGAAACTTTCCTTCAGGACGTGAAACAGGTGAACGACGTGCGTGGCATGTTGGGCTTCACCGGCACTTATAAAGGCCGCAAAATCTCTGTTATGGGCCACGGCATGGGCATTCCTTCCTGCTCAATTTATGCCAAAGAATTGATCACTGAATTCGGCGTGAAAAAAATCATCCGCGTGGGTTCTTGTGGTGCTGTGCGTGCTGATATCAAACTGCGCGATATCGTGATCGGTATGGGTGCCTGCACCGATTCCAAAGTGAACCGCATGCGTTTCAAAGACCACGATTACGCGGCTATCGCCGATTACGACATGGTGCGTAACGCCGCTGATGCAGCGAAAGCCAAAGGCATCAATGCCCGCGTGGGTAACATCTTCTCCGCTGACCTGTTCTACACACCAGACCCGCAGATGTTCGACGTGATGGAAAAATACGGCATTCTGGGTGTCGAAATGGAAGCCGCTGGTATTTACGGCGTGGCAGCAGAATTCGGTGCAAAAGCGCTGACCATCTGTACCGTTTCCGACCATATCCGTACTCACGAACAAACTACTGCCGCTGAACGTCAGACGACCTTCAACGACATGATTGAAATCGCGCTGGAATCCGTTCTGCTGGGCGACAAAGAATAAATTCTGCAGACCTTGCAGTAACTAAAACGGGCGCCGGATGGCGCCCGTTTTGCTATGCGTTTTAAAACAACTTTTGGCTTATCTAAAATTATATCTTCAGGATATATCGATTTATTTTCGATTACTATCTATGCTATTAGCTATGCATTTTTCTATTCATCATTGAGCTGCTCATGTCTGAACTTGTTGATTTACTGCGTCAGGGCAGTCTGACGGCGAAAGAGATCACTGAACGCCTGCGCATCACCCAGTCAACGCTTTCCAGACGGCTGGCCAGAGTCCCTGAAATTATCAAAATCGGGAAAAGTCGCTCGACCCGTTATATTTTGCCGCGTCCTCTGGATAACCAGTGGAGCTTTCCTTTGTACCAGATTAATGAGGCCGGAAATGCCGTAAAAGCCGGAACCTTGTATTCCATCTGGCCGGGCGAGAGTTGTGCGGTAGAAACAGCCAGCGGCCAGTCGCTGATTTATGACGGTCTGCCCTGGTTTATCACCGATATGAGGCCCCAGGGTTTTTTAGGCCGTGCGTGGGGACGTGATATTAATGCCGCACTGCATTTTTCTGATGACATAAAAATATGGAGCGAATCCCAGACGCTGGTGGCTTTAGCCAGAGCGGGTGATGAAACGGTGGGTAATTTTGTTATTGGGGAAATCGCCTATCAGCGATGGTTTCATAAGCCGGAAGATATCCCCGTTCCCCGTGAGGACAAAGTTCAGGTCTATGAAAGGCTGGCGCAGAGAAGTCTGGCAGGAGAAGAAATCGGATCATCTGCGGGCGGTGAACAGCCTAAATTCAGCTGCTATACAGAACATGAAGACCGGGACGCCTCGCAGGTGCTGGTAAAATTTTCTTCTCCGGCGATTAATGAAAACGCCTGTCGCTGGGGGGATTTATTGCGCTCTGAAGCCCATGCGTTAAAGGTTTTGCAAGCGGCAGGCATTCCGGCTGCGACGGCCGATATCTTTACCGGAAGAAAGGGCGAGGTTTTCCTCGAGGTTGAACGGTTTGACCGGGTCGGTGAGCGCGGACGGCGCGGCTTGGTGTCACTGGAAGCCGTCTCTGCTGAGTTCGGCGGGGGCAACAGCAACTGGTTTTTGACCGCGCAGCAGTTACGCCGCGGCCGGGTGATTACCTCAGCTACGCTGGAAAGAATTGAGCAGATTTATGCCTTCGGAAAACTGATCGCCAACAGCGATATGCATCAGGGAAATCTGTCGTTTATCGACCCTGCCACTGATCCCTTAAAGCAGGCTCTTTCGATATCACCAGTGTATGACATGCTGCCCATGGCCTTTGCCCCGACCAACGCCGGGACGATGCGCCGTGAAACTGTGCCTTTGACGCTTGATCCTTTGGTGTCTAAAGAAAAGTGGTTGAATGCACAAAAATGGGCGAGCGAATTCTGGCGGAATGTTGAAAGCGACATGGCCATCAGTGTTGAATTCCGCCACCTTGCCAGCGGAATGCTGGCGCAGGTGGAAGAGTTAACATCGCCGATTCAGCGGCTGGCCTGAATCACTTCGGCCGGCTTCTTTTGAGGCTGCGGTAAGCGGCCTGTGCGGCTTCTTTGGTTTGTGCTTCGGTCGCCGGTTTTGCCGGTGCGACCTCAGATTCCGGCTCAGGAATGTTCAGTACCGGCGGCGGGCCGAACTCGTCCGGCTCATCTTCCTGTTCGTCATCTTCTTTGAGGGGTTTGCTGGCGGTCAGCAGGAACGGCGATTGCTGCCAGCGTGAACGGCGCCCTTGCAGCAGCGTGCGGGCCAGAATAATACCGACACCCAGCGCAGCGAGCATCATCAGACGTAACAGATTGGTGGTGTTATCTACCTGCTTGGATTCAGTCGCCAGTACGTGCGTGTCCAGCGTGATACGTAAAAATCCGCTCGGACCGTTTTTATCCTCAATAGGCACCACAATCTGATGATTGAAGTAGCTGCCTGCGCGTTTACCATCGAGCGATAATCTGTCGCGTACGGGCACCTGTTCGCCTGCATGGGCGACCAGAGAGCCATCTGACTCATAAACGCTGGCATCGAGAATGCGGCTTCCGTCGGTAAGCTGGCTCAAAATAGTGGAAATTTGTGCGATATCGGCGCCATCATTAGTGCTGTCCATCAGCGGCGCGAGCGAAAACGCCACCTGTTTGGCGAGCGTCTGGGCAAGCTGTTCCACCTGCGTCGAGCGTGCCAGTTGGTGTCCCAGACTGAAATAGGATGCGCCTTGCATCAGAATGACTAATAACGCCAGGCTAATCAATACGATAGCAGCGCGGTGCAGGCGAAATTTGAGTTTGGCCTTGGCCATTCTGTTTCCTTGCGTTTTTCGAAGACTTTATGTTGCCAGAAGACGTCACGATAAGGTAGCTTGATGCCTCATTTTACCCTGCATCCTTCAAGCTGCCTCTGCGTTGGCTGCCTTCATTCACTCCGGTCACTGACCTGTGTCAGCTCCCGGAGATTCATTCAGTTGCTGCCTTGATGCAACTCGAATGATTTTGGGTAAATAGTGATATTTTTTTCCTAATGCCATAACGCCCTACAGGAGCCATCATGCCAAACAGTCTGACCTATTGCGATCTTCCTGCGGAGATCCACCAATGGCCGGGACTTCCCCTTTCATTGAGCGGTGACGAGGTCATGCCGCTGGATTACCGGGCCGGACATACCGGATGGCTGCTTTATGGTAGAAAACTCGATAAAACGAGCATTACGCAGTTCCAGCGCCGGTTAGGTCGTGCTCTGGTGATTGTCAGCGCCTGGGCGGTGGAAGGTTATCAGGTTGTACGCCTTGCCGGTTCGCTCACTACTGATGCGCAACAGCTGGCTGAATCTTTCGAATTTGATGTCACCCAGCTTGGCAAAGTGCCTTATCTGCGCACGCCAGGTCTGCTGGTGATGGACATGGATTCTACCGCGATTGAGATTGAATGCATCGACGAAATTGCCAAACTGGCAGGCGTCGGTGAACAGGTGGCGGAAGTCACTGAGCGTGCGATGCGTGGCGAACTGGATTTCTCCGCCAGCCTGCGCCAGCGCGTGGCGACCCTGAAAGATGCAGACGCGGGTATTCTTGAGCAGGTGCGCGAAACCCTGCCGCTGATGCCGGGACTGACCGTGATGGTCCAGCGTTTACAGGAAGCAGGGTGGCACGTTGCAATTGCTTCCGGCGGCTTTACCTATTACGCCGAATACCTGCGCGATAAGCTGAATCTGATTGATGTAGCGGCGAACGAGCTGGAAATTCGCGACGGCAAACTGACCGGGCGTGTGATTGGCCCTGTCGTCGATGCGCAATATAAAGCAGATACCTTGCTGAAGCTGGCGGAAAAACTGGGGATTCCTCAGGAACAAACCATTGCGATTGGCGACGGCGCCAATGACCTGAAAATGATGGCGGTGGCCGGTTTGGGCATTGCGTATCACGCAAAGCCGAAAGTGTATGAACAGGCTTCAGTTTGTATCCGGCATGCGGATCTGCTTGGAGTGTTGTGTATTTTTAGCGGCAGTCAGGCATTATAAATTTCTTATAAATATCATCGAGGTAAGTTGTGGCAAAAGCAGCAAAACGTGCATTTGTGTGTAATGAATGTGGCGCAGATTATCCGCGCTGGCAAGGGCAGTGTAGTGCCTGTCAGGCCTGGAACAGCATTACTGAAATCCGTTTGGCGGCTTCCCCGACTGTGGCGCGTAACGAGCGTCTGACCGGTTACGCCGGTGATGCAGGCGTCAGTCGTGTGCAGAAACTTTCCGATATCAGCCTTGATGAACTTCCGCGTTTCAGCACCGGTTTCAAAGAATTCGATCGCGTGCTGGGCGGCGGCGTGGTGCCCGGCAGTGCGATCCTGATTGGGGGTAATCCCGGTGCAGGTAAAAGTACGCTGCTGCTGCAAATTCTGTGTCATCTCAGCGAAAATATGAAAACCCTGTACGTCACCGGCGAAGAATCTTTGCAGCAGGTGGCGATGCGTGCGCACCGTCTGGGTTTACCGACAGCCAATATGAATATGTTGTCGGAAACCAGCATCGAACAGATTTGCGACATTGCCGATAAAGAACAGCCTAAACTGATGGTGATCGACTCCATTCAGGTGATGCACATGGCGGATATCCAGTCGTCACCGGGCACGGTTGCGCAGGTCCGTGAAACGGCGGCGTATCTGACCCGTTTCGCCAAAACGCGTGGCGTGGCCATCGTGATGGTGGGCCATGTGACAAAAGACGGTTCACTGGCGGGGCCGAAAGTGCTCGAACACTGTATCGACTGTTCCGTGCTGCTCGATGGCGACGCCGATTCGCGTTTCCGTACGCTGCGCAGCCATAAAAACCGCTTTGGTGCTGTGAACGAACTGGGCGTGTTCGCCATGACCGAGCAGGGGCTGCGCGAAGTCAGCAATCCTTCAGCAATTTTCCTCAGCCGTGGCGATGAAATTACTTCCGGCAGTTCCGTGATGGTGCTGTGGGAGGGAACGCGTCCGTTGCTGGTTGAGGTGCAGGCGCTGGTTGATCAGTCGATGATGGGCAATCCGCGTCGCGTGGCGGTTGGCCTTGAACAAAACCGTCTAGCCATTTTACTGGCGGTCTTGCATCGTCACGGCGGTTTGCAGATGGCGGATCAGGATGTGTTCGTCAACGTAGTTGGCGGTGTGAAAGTCACCGAAACCAGCGCGGATCTGGCGTTGCTGCTCTCTCTTGTTTCCAGTCTGCGTGACCGTCCGTTGCCGCAGGATTTAGTGGTCTTCGGTGAAGTCGGGCTGGCAGGTGAAATTCGTCCGGTACCGAGCGGTCAGGAACGTATTACCGAAGCGGCTAAGCACGGCTTTAAACGTGCGATTGTGCCACATGCCAACGTGCCGAAGAAAGTTCCGGCGGGTATGCAGGTGTTTGGCGTCAAAAAGCTGGCTGATGCACTGGCGATCCTCGACGATTTGTAACTGTTCTATGCTGTAGCTTTTCTCCGCTGTAATTCGGGGCTGCCTTTGTGCTATTTTTTGTTTAGCTATTTTGTTTAGTACAGCAAACCTGGGGACAAGGCATGTCACAGTTCGACTATCTAAAAACCGCGATAAAACAACAGGGACGCACGCTGCAACAGGTGGCCGAAGCCAGCGGGATGACCAAGGGTTATCTTAGCCAGTTGTTGAATGCAAAGATAAAAAGTCCCAGTGCTCAGAAGCTGGAGGCTTTGCACCGCTTCCTTGATCTTGAGTTTCCCCGTCGTGAAAAGAATATCGGCGTGGTGTTCGGCAAGTTTTATCCGCTGCACACCGGCCATATCTATCTGATCCAGCGCGCCTGTAGCCAGGTCGATGAACTGCATATCATCATGGGCTATGACGAGCCGCGCGATCGCGAGCTGTTTGAAAACAGTTCCATGTCCCAGCAGCCGACGGTCAGCGACCGCCTGCGCTGGTTACTGCAGACGTTCAAATACCAGAAAAACATCCGTATTCATGCCTTTAACGAAGAGGGGATGGAACCCTATCCGCATGGCTGGGACGTCTGGGGACGTGGCATTAAAGAGTTCATGAGCCAGAAAGGCATTGAACCCAATACCATTTATTCCAGCGAAGAGGCTGATGCGCCGCAATACCGCGAACATCTCGGGATTGAGACTGTGCTGATCGACCCGAAACGTTCGTTTATGAATATCAGCGGTCGTCAGATCCGTCATGATCCGTTCCGTTACTGGGATTATATTCCGACAGAAGTGAAGCCGTTCTTCGTGCGGACCGTGGCGATCCTCGGCGGAGAATCCAGCGGGAAATCGACGCTGGTGAATAAGCTGGCTAACATTTTTAATACCACCAGCGCCTGGGAATATGGCCGCGATTATGTGTTCTCGCACCTGGGCGGCGATGAAATGGCGCTGCAGTATTCTGACTATGACAAGATCGCGTTGGGGCAGGCGCAGTACATCGATTTCGCGGTGAAATATGCCAATAAAGTGGCCTTTATTGATACCGATTTTCTGACCACTCAGGCCTTTTGTAAAAAATACGAGGGGCGTGAACATCCGTTTGTGCAGGCGCTGATGGACGAATACAAATTCGATCTGGTGATCCTGCTGGAAAATAACACGCCATGGGTGGCCGACGGCCTGCGCAGTTTAGGCAGTACTACCGACCGGATGTCTTTCCAGAATTTGCTCATCGAAATGCTGAAAGAAAACAACGTGGATTACGTACATGTTGAATCTTCAGATTACGATCAGCGTTTTCTCGAATGTGTGGAACTGGTGCAGAACATGCTGGCAGCCGATACCAGCCGTTTAAACGAGCCGCCTGTTATCTGACCGGGCACAAATAAAGAGCGTGTATTCTCCGGGATACGCGCTTTTTTATTATCATTCATGTGGTGAATGATAAATTACAAATACATTTTATATAATTATTAATGAATTCATCTGATTATCTTTCTGTGTGATTTTATTAATTCATTTTGTAACGCTGTAAAATAAAATTCTCTTTTTATTCATAGGATTGAGTGATACCCCTTTTTTAGGGATTTTATTACGCATTTTATGTGTAAATATCTGACCTGAAATAAAAATACAGTGGCGGCCGTTGAGATTTATTTCTCCGATTATACTCATTCATTATGCCTCTCATTCCCGCTGAGGCTTTCTAAGGTGATCCGAATGAATTTATCATTCAAGCCCTGGGGTATCGCAGTCTTGTGCGGCGTGGGGGCATTTGCTCTGGCGAGTGTGATGTTTATGCAAGGCTGGCTTCCGGTCAGCAGTCAGGCCGAAACCACGACGCAGACTGCGCCTGTGCCTGCACCCGCCGCCGCGCCTCCGCCAGCAGTCCCTGTTGCTGCACCCGTTGCCCCTGCGTCATTTACACAAGCTCAGCTCGATCAATGGGTCGCGCCAGTCGCGCTTTATCCTGACAGCCTGCTTTCGCAGGTGCTGATGGCGTCGACTTATCCGACTAACGTGATTCAGGCTGTGCAATGGTCGCGTGACCATCCGCAAAGTCAGGGGGATGCCGCCGTCACTCAGGTCGCGAACGAACCCTGGGATCCGAGTGTAAAATCGCTGGTCGCTTTTCCGCAACTGCTGGCGCTGCTGGGTGAAGATCCGGCATGGGTACAGAATCTGGGGAACGCGTTTCTGGCGCAACCGGATGACGTGATGAACACTGTGCAGAAATTTCGCGAAGTGGCGCAAAAGAGCGGGGCGCTGAAAAGCACGCCGCAGCAGACGGTGACCGTTAAACCGAAACCGGCTTCAACAACGGTGGTGAAA